>CAYTTU010000082.1:0-3719 GCA_964440905.1 uncultured Acidimicrobiia bacterium
CGCTCGTGGGTCCAGAAATCGACGATGCGCTGATGCTCGGCACGAGCCTCAGCGCTATTACCCCCATTGCCGGAGGCGGTGAGCAGCGGTACCGCAGCAAACACCAGCAACAGGGCGATCAGCAGGCGAATACGCCTGGTCATTGGTTTCCCTCCATGAGTGGTTTCGAGGGGCGAGTGTATCCAATGGCGCAGAGGGATGTGCCCGGGATCCGAACGCGCCGGAGGGGCCGCCTTTTCGGCCCCTCCGTTTCGACCCCAGTGAGTGGGAGTCAGTCGGTGGTGCGCTCCCCCCGGGCGATGTGGGCGACCCCGTGCCCACCGTGGGCGATGGTCTGACCGAGGTCCATCAGCACGTGCCCGGTGCGGTGCCGCAGCCGGCTCAGCGGCCCGGCGCGCTCACCGTCGGCGACGGTGGCAGACACCCCAGCCTGACGCCGCAGTTCGTCGCCGAGGGCTCGAATCGTGTTGGTCTGGATGAACTGCATGTCAGGTCCTTTCGTCTTTCTCTTCGAGAAATCCAGCCAGCATGCGCCCCACCTCGGGAACGGCGTCCCGCCGCAGGCTGTACTCCCTGTCCTCACCCATCGTGATCCGGACCAGACCGGCCTGGCGCAGGATCGAGAGGTGGTGGTGCACCGTCGACTTGGCCTGATCGACCCGGGCCGTGATCTCGGCCAGTCCCATCGGTCCCTCGGAGAGGATCCGCAGCAGGCGGAGACGTCTCTCGTCACCCAGCGCCCGGTACACCCCCACCAGGTAGGACGGAGGGGCATCGGGATCGGCGACGAGGTACTCCTCCGCCACCGGGTAGCAGAACACCCGTCGCCGCTCCGATTCGGTGATCGTGACCCAGGGCCGAGTGACGATCGAGGGAATCAGCACGATTCCGTCAACCTCGGGGAGCATCGTGAAGGTGATGCCGTTGGTGGCCAGTTCGACCAGCTGGGCGGGCTCCATGTTGCGCGCCATCTGACGCTTGTGAGCGGCATCGCGATCCAACACGTCGGCGATCTCTCCGCCACCGTGGAACACCTCCCGATCGAACCGCTCAAGCGTGTCGGCGATCAAGCCCACGGTTTCGGCGGGTGTCATCTCGAGCAGACGCCGGACGCCAGCGCTGATCTTGCAGTCCTCCATGGCTGCGATCTCGTCGAGGGCGTCGGTCTCACCGCGGGCGGCGCGGCCCGCCAGGTCGTCGGGGGCGTCCGTCTTGCAGTAGGCGCAGCCGATCACGAGCACCTCGCGGCGCACCTCGACCGGATCGGCTGAGCGCAGTCTCTCCACCAGCGAATGCGGACTCAGCTCGCTGGGGGTAGCGAGGGCATACCCGATCAGGGCGATCCAGACGTCCTCGACCCCAACGAATTCGTCGAGCAGGCCGCGCAGGCGAGGCGAGGCTGTCGACCTGACTCCTTCGAACCAGGTGTCCCCCACCGCATACTCGGCATCGTTTTCCGGGTTCTGGTGGGTCGTCCACACGAACAGGCTGTTGAGCAGCTCGAACGTCGGGTTGGCGACAACCTCGACCGGAAAACGGCTCGACGGGCCGGTGAAGTCCCTTACCTTGGGGCCGGTTATGGTCATCAGGGGTTCCTCGAATCGTTCGGTATTTCCGGGCTGGTTCGAAATCGGTCGAACGATATCACGAGGGTGAGAAGGTGTCAAGAGGATGAAATGAGGCCGGAGACCGGAAACCGGATGACCGGAAACCGAATCCGCCCCATCCGGCTTCTGGCCTCCGGTATACCGTTCCCCCGCGATGCAACTCCCCGATTACTGGCTGACCCGTCCCCAGTCCGCGCCCGGGCACGAGGCCGACTTCGATCGTCTCCTCGCCAGCGCCTCGGGCGGGGAGATCAAATACCAGCTCAAAGCCCCGAAGTGGCAGTTCTTGTGTCACGCCGCCGAGACGGCTGGTCTGGCACTGCACGGCTCCCCCGACCCCGGGATAGCGACGTTCGAGCCCCGTCAGGCCGACGACCGCAGCGAGTACGGCAGCCAGGTGGCGGTATACGCCGCCGCCGACGGCCTGTGGGCGATGTTCTTTGCCATCGTCGACCGGGAGGGGGCGAGCATCACCAACGCCTGTATCCGGCTCATGATCGATGGGGTCGTCGGCGACCCGCACTACTTCTTCTCGATCAGCCGGCAGGCCCTGGCCCGCCGTCCGTGGCGGCGCGGGTGGGTGTACCTGCTGCCCCGCGCCAACTTCGTTCCCCAGGAGCCCCTCGCCTTCGGACCGGCGAGCGTGCTCGTCGCCCAGCTCGCCTCCACCGAACCGGTGACTCCGCTGGGGCGACTCGAGGTGGGGCCGGAGGACTTCCCGTTCCTCCACTCGGTGCTCCCTCACGACGACGACCGCCTCGAGGAGTACGCCCGGGCTCTCGAGACCGGCGCCCCCTGGCCGAGTGACCGTGAGCCAGAGGTGACGGGTTGAGTCCCAAACCCGTCCTGCCGATGAGACCGGGTGAACGGGCGACTCATGACTCTCGAGTACGCCGGCGAGTGCGGCTCGTGCGGTGTTCGGGTGGCCGCAGGCGATGCGGCGTGGTGGAAGACCGCGACCAGGGAGCTCACCTGCCGGGCGTGCCTTAGACCGCCAGACCCATTCACGCCCATCGACTTCGGGCTGGAGGGCACACCGGGAGGATCGGCGCGGCGCGAGGCCGAGCGCCGTGGGATCACTCGGCGATCGGTCCGTCGTACCTGGAAGAGGGGGGCCGACGGGGAGCGTCGCCTCTCCGAGTATCTGCATCAGTTCGCTCGCCAGGGTCACTTTCGTCTCCTCGATGACCGGGAAGTGCCGCGAACCCGCGGCAACATCGACCACATCGCCATCGCCGCCACCGGGGTCTACGTGATCGACACCAAGGCCTACTCGGGCACGGTGAAGCTCGAAGCGCGTGGATTCGGGCCGTGGCGCCGCGAACGGCTTCTGGTCAAAGGGAGAGACCAGACCTCACTCACCGAGAACATGGACTGGCAGGTCGAAGCCGTCGTCGCCGCCCTCGAGAGCCAAACCCCCATCGTTCCGGTGCGCCCCGTGTTGTGCTTTGTCGGCTCCGAGTGGGAGCCGTTCTCCAAGTCGTTCACCGTCAACGGAGTGCTGGTCACCGCCCACCGGCCATTGCGGCGCCGGCTGATGAAGCCGGGCCCGATCCCGATCGCCCGACGGGCGGCGTTAGAGCGGGCCTTGGGGATGCGCCTCCCCGCTGCAGTGCCCCGAGCGCCGACCCGCGTCCACCAGGCATGAGAAACCCAAAAAACACTCGACCCCCGGATCGGGCATCCGGGGGTCGAGTGCGCAGCGACGGAGTGAGGGTGGGTTGACGGCGCACCCCGGACCTCTGGACGGTCCGGCCCGACTTTCCCGGGTTGGGCATCAGGGCCGGGGGTCCGGCACCTGACCCGGAAATCTGCGTCGGGACGCCACAAAATCCCACTCGCATTCCGCGATACAGGGGTAATCGCTGACCGGGGCCGGGCCCATACGGCGCATTTCCCCGCACCGACACCGCCCCAACGGGGATTTTCGCGAGCTATCCCTCTGCCAGGACGATCACCCGGCAGTTTTCCCCGGGCACGAACCGCTTGCCCTTGCCGGGATTGAGGGTCACCCCGTAGTTGCGGGAGGCGTCGTGCAGAGCCGACCCATCGCGGAACCCGATGGCGGTCTCCCCCCGCCTCCCCGCCGCCTCGACGATGGTGGCGAAGTTC
>CAYTTU010000083.1:0-5794 GCA_964440905.1 uncultured Acidimicrobiia bacterium
CGTCGGTGGGCTGCAACCCTCTGATTCGGGATGGGGCGATCCCGGTTCTCGGTCCCGATGACCTCGTCGAGGCGCTGTCGCTGGTTCTGGGGTTGCCCCGGCCCGATGCCGCCGCGGCAGGCCCGGTGCCTCCCAGCGGTATCGGCATCGAGGACCTCGGCCTCCGACTCGGCCTGAACGGCCGGGAACTTGCCGCCTGGCTGGGCCGGGCCGAATTGGACGGAGCAGTGCGGATCGAAGCCGGGCGGGTGTTTCCGGCAAACCACTGAAGTTTGCGCACCAGTCATGCCGATGGGGTGGCGGGGCTTTGCCTATCCCCGCTACCGATGACCACCGGATTCGATCAATCCTCCGGCCCGGCCGGATTCGCCTACCTCACCCCGCGAGAGCGCGCCGTCCTCGCCGGCCTCGTCGGTGGACTGCGACCGGCTGACATCGCCCGACGCGACTTCGTCAGCGTGGTCACGGTGCGCAATCAGGTCCAGTCGATCCTCGTCAAGCTCAACGTGCATTCGCAGCTCGAAGCGGTTGCCGCAGCTCGCTGGTCGGGGTGGACCGACCCTTCGTTCGAGGTTGCGCCAGCCGCTGCTGCCATTTGATGCATCTGCATCATGACAAGGTTGCCCCTTTGCCCCAGGGTTGCCCCACGTGCTAGGTCGCTCCGCACGAACGGACTAGTGCGCGGCAATGTCCGACAAGGAGGGATTCATGTTGGGGTATCTGTATCGCCTCTTCGACCGTGAAGAGGGCGCCACGATGGTCGAGTACGGCCTGATGGTTGCCTTGATCGCGGTCGTGGCCCTGCTGGCCGTCACTGCCCTCGGTGGCAGCGTTCGTGACATCTTCCAGAACGTCGCGGACACACTGACGCCGTAGCCCACACCTTCCCGGGTCTTCGGGCGGCGCGAGCCGCCCGAAGACTCCGGGACGGAGGCACGCCCATGAAACACGAAGACGGAGCTGCACTCGTGGAGTTCGCCATCGTTCTCAGCCTGCTCGTCCTGATCCTGTTCGGGATCATCGAGTTCGGGCGCGCCTACAACGCTCAGGTCACCCTCACCCACGCCAGCCGCGAAGGTGTGCGGGTGCTCGCCATCACCGGTGATGCCGACGAGGCCGCCGCCGCGGCACGCAACGCCGCTCCCTCGCTCAATCCAGCACTCATCGGTATCTCGACGGAGCCGTGCTCGCCGGGCTTTCCCACTGAGCTGACCGTCACATATCCCTTTTCACTCGACATCCCCTTCTTCGGAACAAGGTCCATGACCCTCGATGCAACGGCGGTGATGCGATGCAGTGGCTGACTCCTACCCCCACGTCTCTTTCGAACGACCGCGGTGCCGTCGGCATCTTCACCGCCATCGTCGTGGTCGTGCTGTTCGGGTTTCTCGGCCTGGCGGTCGACGTCGGGGCGATGTACGACGAGCGCCGCCAGCTCGGCAACGGCGCCGATGCCGCCGTCCTGGCCATCGCCGAAGACTGCGCCCTCGGAGTCATCTCCTGCGACGTCGCCACGGCCAAAACGATCGCGGCGTCGTTTGCCTCCGCCAATGCCAGCGACGGGGCCGCCGCGGTCGACTCGGTGGTGATCGACCTCATCGCCAAGAGCGTGCGGGTGGTGACCAGCACCCTGACCTCCGACGGCGGAAAGATCTTCGAGCCGTTCTTCGCCGAGGTGATCGGATTCAACGGCACCACGGTGCGGGCCTCGGCCACCGCGGTGTGGGGATACCCGTCCTCGATGCGGGGCGTGCTGCCGCTGATCATCTCCGAATGCGAGTTCCCGCTCTCCACCAACCTGCCCACCCCGGAACGGGTCCTGTACTTCCACGACGGCAACCCCGAGGAGCCATGCAACGCCCACGCCGGCCAGGACTCGGACGGTGACGGTTTCCTCCCCGCCGGGTTCGGTTGGCTCGACACCGCCTCGGGGTGTCAGATCGACCTCGCCACCGGCACCTGGAAGAACGCCGATCCGGGGTCCTCGCCCACCACCGGATGCAGCATCGGCGACATCGCCGGGCTGGTGGGGGAACCGACCCCGTTGCCGATATTCGACGACATCGTCGGCGGCGGCTCGGGTGGTGAGTACCACATCGCAGGGTTCGCGCTGTTCGTGGTCACCGGATACAACCTCGGGGGTCAGTTCAAGTACAACGCCCCCTGTAGCGGAGACCAGCGCTGCGTCTCCGGTTACTTCACCACCGGCGTGGTCCACGACGGGTCCATCGGCGGTCAGAACCGCGGCATCGTCATCGTCAAGCTCACCGACTAGGAGGGGGCAGTCAAATGCGCAGGGCAATCGGGATCATCGGAGCAGTTGCGGTCGCCGCGGTGGGCACCCTGCTCCTCGTCGGCTATGTGCGCGGGGCCGAAGATCGAGCCCTCGCCGGCGAGGAGCTGGTGGAGGTGCTGGTGGTCGACCGGCCCATCTCCCAGGGAGTTCCTGCGGCCCTGATGTCCGACTCGGTGCGGGTGGAGCGGGTGCCGCTCAAGATCGCCGCCGAGGGAAGCATCGCCGACCTCGGCACTTTGCAGGACCTGGTCGCCGCCACCGACCTGGTCCCGGGCGAGCAGCTGGTGGTCTCGCGGTTCGTCGCCGCCGAGAGCCTGTCCGCCAACACCCGGATCGAGGCCCCACCGGACTTCCTCGAGGTGACGATCGCGGTGTCGCCGGAGCGCGCCCTGGGCGGTCAACTGGTGCCCGGGGACGTGGTGGCCGTGATCGCATCATTCGACCCCTTCAACCTCAATACCTTCGAGCTGTCGGATCTCGCTCCCGGCGAGGTGATCGATCCCAACGAGATCTTCCTGGGCACCACCGGTGAGGATGGAGAAGAAGGTTCGTCGGTGCGCTCGCCCACCTCGACCGGTCTGATCCTCCACGACGTGTTGGTGACCGCGGTTCAGGTCGAGCAGCTGCCTCGGGTGGGGGAGGACGTCCCCGACGACGCTCCGGCCCTCGCTCCGACCGGCAACCTGCTCATCACCTTGGCCGGGCCCCCGGAGGCGATGGAGCGGATCGTGTTCACGGTCGAGCACGGGTTTATCTGGCTGGCGGCCGAGGGCTCGGACGTGCCGGATGGGATCACCGACATCATCACTCGGGCGACGGTCTACAAGCAATGAGGCCGATCCTTCTCGTCGGCTCCACGGACGCCGTCGCCCGGAAGGTGCAGGGAGCCCTCGCCGAGGGGGTCCGCGAGCGGCTGCGCCTGTGGACCCAACCGGTCACGGACACTGGCGGCATCGATGCCGTGCTGTGGACCCGCCCCGCGGTGGTGGTGCTCGGTCCCGGTCTGGTGGACAAGGTGCTGCTGCGCCTCGCCCAGGCAATCGATGCCGCCGACACCGACATCGAGGTGGTGCTGATCCACAGTGGCGGCGTCGAGGCCGACGCCGCCCTCGCCGCCGGTGTGCGGGGGCTCATCACGAAGAGCGCCGACGACGACGCGATTCGCGCTGCCATCGGCCGGGCACTGGTCGCGGCGGAACGGCGCTTGAGCCGCGAGGTGGCGGGCACCACACCCGAACCCACTCCGCGACGCTCCCGGGTCACCACCGTGCTCTCACCCAAGGGCGGGGCCGGGAAGACCGTCCTCAGCACCAACCTCGCAGTGGGACTCGCCGCGGTGGCGCCGCGGGGGGTTGTGCTGGTCGATCTCGACCTGCAATTCGGCGACGTCGCCTACGCCCTCGGCCTCAAGCCACGCCACACGATCTACGACGCGGTGGCTACCGGGGAAATGCCCGACATCACCACGCTCAAGGTCTTCCTCACTCACCACTCCTCCGACCTCTACGTGCTGTGCGCCCCCGACGAGCCGCACAAGGGGGAGATGGTCGACGTCGAGGCGGTGCAACACATCATCTCGCTGCTCGCCGCCGAGTTCGATCATGTTGTGGTCGACACGCCTGCCGGCCTGAGCGAACAGACGCTGGCGACGCTCGACCTGTCCTCGGACGTGATCTTCCTGGCGGACATGGACGTGCCCAGCATCCGCCACCTCAGCAAGGTGGTGCGGGCCCTCGACGCCCTCGGGATGAAGAAAGCCCGTCGGCACTTCCTCCTCAACCGCGCCGATGCCCGGGTGGGGATGAGCATGATGCAGGTGGCCAGCCAGGCCGGCCTCGCTGTCGACCTCGAGATTCCGCTCTCCAAGCAGGTCCCGGTGACCCTCAACGAGGGCAAGCCGATCATCCTCACCAACCCCAAGAGCCCGGTGTCCCGCAAGGTGATCGAGTTGGTGGAGCGCCTCACCGGCGCCACCCAGCCCGTCCTCGCCTCCCACCCACTGAAACGGAGTGCCTGATGAAGCTCAGTGACCGTCTGCGGGCTCTGGATGGGGAGCTTCCCATCACCGAGGACGAACTCGAGGCGTCACCCCCGCCGGATCCCTTCCGGCCTAACGGGGTGACCCCGTCGGAGGCTCCCCGCCCCGGCCGCATCGCGGCGCCGTCGGATTCATTCCGCCCGAGTACCGATCCACTCGCCGACTTCAAGGCGCGCGCCAAACAGGCTCTCTACGGAAAACTGGAGTCGCGCACCATCGACGCCCGCCTGGCGGAACCCGAACTCAGGGCCGCCATCACTGCCGAGCTGGAGCGCTTCCTCGCCGAAACCGAGATCCCGCTCAGCGCTCCGGAGCGCGAGCGCATTGCTGCCGAGATCAGTGAGGACATCCTCGGCTACGGCCCGATTCAGCGCTACCTCGACGACCGCGACGTCACCGAGATCATGGTGAATGCCACCGATCCGATCTTCGTGGAGCGGCACGGCAAGATCACCCGGACCAACTACCGGTTCGAGACCGAGGAGCATCTCCGCCAGGTGATCGACCGCATTGTCGCCAGCGTGGGGCGGCGTATCGATGAGGCGTCGCCGATGGTCGATGCCCGGCTCCCCGACGGATCCCGGGTCAACGCCATAATCCCGCCGCTGGCAGTGGATGGCCCGGCACTCACCATCCGCAAGTTCGCCGCTGATCCGTACCGGGTCGACGACCTGATCTCGCTGAAGACGATGACGCCCGCCATGGCCTCGCTGCTAGATCACTGCGTGCGCGGCAAGCTCAACATCCTGATCTCCGGCGGGACCGGTTCTGGCAAGACCACGTTGCTCAACGTGATGTCCGGTTTCGTGCCTGCGGAGGAGCGGATCGTCACCATCGAGGACGCCGTCGAGCTCCAGCTACTCCAGGAACACGTGGTGCGGCTGGAGAGCCGTCCGCCCAACGTCGAGGGGCGCGGCCAGGTGACCATCCGCGACCTGGTCCGCAACTCCCTGCGCATGCGCCCCGACCGGATCATCGTCGGTGAGGTGCGCGGCGCCGAGGCGCTCGACATGCTTCAGGCCATGAACACCGGTCATGAAGGATCGATGTCCACGCTGCATGCCAACACCCCGCGCGACGCCCTGAGCCGTCTCGAGACCATGGTGCTCATGGCGGGTCTCGACATCCCGGTCACCGCCATTCGCGAGTACATCTCCTCGGCTCTCAGCGTGATCGTGCAACTGAGCCGTCTGAGCGACGGCACCCGGCGCATCACGCAGGTGACCGAGGTGGTCGGCATGGAGGGCGACATAATCACCATGCAGGACGTCTTCCGCTTCCATAAGCGTGGTCTCGACGAGGAAGGCAAGGTCATCGGCGGCGTCGTCGCCACCGGGATCCGGCCCAAGTTCGCCGAGAAGCTGGCCGAGGCCGGCCTCCCGCTGTCGGGTGACCTGTTTGCTGCCACCGCGGAGCGGGCGGCATGAGGTCCCGGGCCGCGGCCATCGGTGCCGCCCTCG
>CAYTTU010000084.1:0-5132 GCA_964440905.1 uncultured Acidimicrobiia bacterium
AGGCGCTCCGGCACCCGATGCCCGATGGTGGCGGTGTAGGGGTCGCGACCCGGGAGCTTCACCTCCAACTGGATGAGGAACACCCGGTCGTCGGCTCCCGGAGCGGACGACTCCTGGAGTCCCATATCGGAGATGTCGCCCATGTCCTGCATGGCGGTGATCACCGCCTTGCCATGCTTGCCCGTAGCGAGCAGTTCCGCGGCGCTCCCCACCTTGGCCCCCTCGAGATTGACGGGCGCCGCCGGAAGGGCGGTCGACGCCGGCATGTCGGCGGAGAAGTCGATCGCCACCTGTTGCGGATCGTCGGGGTCGACCAGCACCGGAACCGTCGCCCCGGGCTGGAACGAGCCGATGGCGACACGCGACACCAGTTGGCGGATCTCGACCCGGTACGGAATCGCATCGCCCACCGAGACGTCGAGGGTGAACTTGGCCACGGGATCGTTGTTCACCGTCACCCCGGTGTCGCCGATCCCCACCACCTTGGCGGTGCCGGGTCGCCCCCGGGTGCGCATCTCCTGGGTCAAACCGGAGAGGCTGCCCATCTGGCGTCCGATCAGGAAGAACACCAGGCCGGCGATGCCGAGACCCATACCGACGGTGACGAACGCCATGCGCCCCTCGCCCCCGACCAGGACCGCGCCCACCACACACCCCGCCGAGGCGTACAGCATGACCCGGCCGATGCCCCCCACGTTCTTCAGGAACTTGTGCAAGAACTCGTACACGGTGCGCCCTCCTTGCCGGGACGGTACCCGCTCAGGGTGGCGGGTGTGGCCACACCGGTAGCCTCGGACCCGTGGAGCTGGCCCCGCCGCCCCTGGTGATCGCCGCCGGGCTGCGGCGCGCCTACCGACGCGGCTCGCGCCAGGTGGAGGCACTGCGCGGGGTCGATCTCACGGTGTCGCCCGGCGAGCTGCTGATGGTCATCGGGCCCAGCGGCGGAGGCAAGTCGACACTGCTCAACCTGATCGGGGGGCTGGATCGGCCCGACGGCGGCACGCTTCAGGTGGCCGGGGTGGACCTGGGCCGCGCCGGACAGCGCGACCTCGACACCTACCGCCGCCGCCATGTCGGATTCGTGTTCCAATTCTTCAACCTGATCTCCACCCTCGACGCCATCGACAACGTCGCCCTGGCGCTGCTTGCCCGCGGCACCGGATGGGCCGAGTCCCGAGAGCGCGCCGCCGCGCTGCTCGGGGAATTCGGCCTTGCCGAGCGGTCGCACCATCTTCCCGCCGAGCTGTCAGGCGGTGAACAGCAGCGGGTGGCGATCGCCCGAGCGGTCGTCGCCACCCCCGACCTGATCCTGGCCGACGAGCCCACCGGTGACGTCGATGCCGCCAACACCGTCACCATCATGGAGCTGTTACAGCGACTCAACCGGGAACAGGGTGTCACGGTGATCGCGGTCACCCACGATCCCGCGGTACTCCCCTTTGCCACCCGGGTTGTGACGCTGCGCGACGGGGTGGTGGTTTGACCCTGCTGCGCCTCGCCTGGGCCGACATCGCCTCCGACCGGGCGCGCAGCCTGCTCCACGTCGCCGCAATCGCCCCGATCGTCGCCGCCTACCTGATCCTGATCGCCATCGCCGGCGGCTTGCGCGAGGACACCATTCCGCTGCAACAGCAGAGCATCGTGATCCTGAGCCCCAACGCCCTCGACCCCGCCAGCGGGCGGCTCGATCCTGCGGTGCTCGATCTGGCGGTCGAGATCGGCGGCGACGCCGCGAGCAGCGTCGCCCCGATGATCTTCCGCCCGATGCGCATGGACGATCGGGTGATTCAACTCCGCGCCGCCCCGTTCGACACCTGGGACGCGGTGCACGGACTCACCCTGCTCGGCGGGGCCTGGCCGGGGGGCGGTGATGAGGTGGCGATCACCGAGGGCATTGCCATCGCCACCGGCTGGGAGGTGGGCACCCGCGCCGAGATCTTCGGAACCGAGTTCACCGTCACCGCACTGGTGCGGGCTCCCGGTACCAAGTTTGCGTCGGTGTGGATGCGGTACGAGCGCGCCGACGCCCTGTTCGAGGGCCAGAGCGGATTCCAGATGATCACGGTGGTCCCCGCCCCCGGCGCCGACCCTCGGGTGCTGCTCGCCGATCTCGAGGATGCCGCTGGCGGGCGCTACTCGGTCTACTTCGAGTCCGAGCTGATCGCCGAGCAGGGTGCCCGCGAGGGAGCCGCCGACAACCTGGCTGCGGTGTCGACCCTGATCGGCATCGCCGCTCTGGTGTTCGGCGGCTTCAACCTGTCGGCGGTGGCATTGGCCGAGCGGCGCACCGACCTCGGTATCGCCCGCAGCATCGGATTCGCCCGCAGTGGAATCGGCGGATTCGCCATGGTGCGGGCACTGCTCTTGGCCGCCGGAGGTTTCGCGCTGGGGGCGCTTCTTGCCGTCACCGTGCTGGCGGCCGCGGCCTCGACCACGGTGCGTTCCTTCGTGTTCACCCCGGACCTTCCGGTCTCAGCGTGGGTGCTCGGTGCCGGTCTGACCGCGCTGTCCGCGGTGGTCGGGACCGCAGTGGCGGTGCGCTCGGCCGCCGCGGTTCCGGTGCGCCAGCTGGTGGAGCCCCGTTGATCACCGCCTGGCACCTTGTGGTGGCAGATCTGCGATCCCGCTTTGCCCTGCTCGCCGCCGCCACCCTGCTGGTGTCCACGCCGCTCGCCGGATACCTGCTGCTCCATGGCTTCTCCCGGGGCATCGACCAGGACTTCGTGCAGGAAACCAGCAGCGACCTGATCGTGCAGGAGGCCAACTCGGTGGGTGAGATCACCGGGAGCCGAATCGCCGCGACGGTCGAGCAGGACCTCCTCGCCCGCGGAGCGGCTTTCGCCATTCCCGAGATCCATTCGGTCGCCGGATCGTCGGCCGAGAACGCGGTGCTGATCCGCGGGGTCGATCCGGACCGCTACCGGGCGGTGACCCGATTCACCATCGAGGCGGGCCGCCCCCTGGCCGCTGATGACGACCCCGATGCGGTGATGCTGGGCATGGACCTCGCCGCCAAGCGTGGCGCGGCCCCCGGGGACACCGTCGAGCTGCGGGGACGACCCCACCGGGTCGTCGGTGTGTTCAGCGTGGGCACCTACGCCGACAACGAGGCCTGGCTCACCATCGAGGGGGCGCAACGCCTGCTCGGCTGGGACCACGAGGTGTCGCTATTCATCATCCCCGGCGACGGCCCGCTCGCCGAGGGCGACACCCTGCCGGGACCGCTGGCAGTGGCGCGCCGTGGCGACTTTGTCGGGTTGGCCGACGAGTGGGATCCAATATTCGACCTGGCCAATGTCGCCAACGTGGCGCTGGCGGCAGCCTCGGCGATCATCCTCGCCGTGATCCTGTGGCGGCTCGCCTGGCTGCGGCGCCGCGAACTTGCAGTGCTGCGGGCGATCGGCATGTCACGGGTCCTGCCGGTGCTGTACCTGGGGATCCAGGGCCTGCTCATCGCCGCGGTGGGTCTCATCGGGGGGATCGTGGGTTCGCGGATCATGGGGACCGTCGTTCGAATCGACGCCTTCGGGCTCACCGCCCGGGCGGTGTTCGACGGCACCGGACTGATCCGAGCCATCGGGTTCAGCGGGGCGATCGCCCTGGCGGCAGTGACCGCGGCATCCATCCGCACCCTGGCCACTCGCCCTGCCGATCACCTGCGCAGCGCCTGAGTCGTAGGGGTAAGCGAATCGGTCGCGGGCTCCATCAAGTTTCGGCTTGCCACAATTCGAAACCTGATCCCAGGGGCGAGCCTATTCGATCACCCCCTATTCTTAACGGGCCGCGCCCGGGTCTACGCGGCAAGGAGCCGACATGTTCACTCTGCGCCGCCCCTCATATCTCGGAGTCGCCCTGCTCCTGGTGCTGGCCGCCTGCGGCGGGGATTCGGGAGGCAGATCACTGTTCGGCACCGATGCCTCCGGCAATACGGTGACCACCGCCGGTTCCTCCGACACCCCCGGCAACGGAATCCTCGATCCGGCCGAGCCGCTGCCGATCCGGGAGGGTCTGGGCACTTACGACAACTACGTGTGGAGCATCCAGGTGGACACCACCGGACCCACCGCCGGCGAGAGCTCCACAACCTTCGAGGAGTGGACCTTCAACCGCGAGCCCGAGTCGCGCATCTCTCGCACCCGCAGCATCACCCGTGGACCCGAGATCGAGGGTGGTGAGGAGGAGAGCAGCACCGACGTGTACGAGGTGGACGGCGAGACCTGCCAGTGGGACGGCGAGGCGTGGACCCACACCGTCGCCACCGACCAGGAGCAGGAGGTGCTCGAGGCGGTGCAGCGCCTCGCCGACATCATCATCGTTCCGGACAACCCGGTTGTGGTCGGGCCGGAGACTGTGGCCGACATCCCCGCCACCCACTATCGCTTCACCGTGTCCGGATTCGGCTCCGAATCGGGGGCGTTGGTCACCGCCAACCAGGTGGACTACTGGCTCTCGGAGTCCGGAGTGGTGCTCAAGTACACCATGGTGCTCGAGTCATGGAGTGGACCCACCGACGATCCCAACTCGATCGTGTACCGGTTCGATGTCAACGCCGAGCTGATCTCCGCCAACGTGTTCGTGCCGGTGGACCTCGCCCCCGAGTGCGAAGCGCTGCCCCCTGAGGACGCGTGAGCAGGGGGATCGCGATACGGCACGCCGCCCTGGACGACTGCGGTGAGGTGACCGGACTGGCGGTGGTGATCGACGTCGTGCGCGCCTTCACCACCGCTGCCTACGCCTTTGCCGCCGGCGCACAGTCGATCACCCTGGTAGCAACAGTTGAGGAGGCGCTCGAACTGCGCGGCGCCATTCCCGGTGCCCTGGTGATGGGCGAGGTGGGTGGGCTTCCCCCGGAGGGGTTCGACTTCGGCAACTCCCCCACCCAGCTGGAAGACGCCCCGGTGGCGGGGCGCCATCTGGTGCAGCGCACCGGGGCCGGCACCCAGGGCGCGGTGCGCTGTCATCGCGCCGATCCGATGTTTACTGCATCCTTTGCCGTCGCCGCCTCCACCGCCCGGGCGGTGCAGCGTCTCTCCCCGGAGATGGTGACCCTGGTCGCCACCGGGCACACCTGGGGCGACGAGGACCGCGCCTGTGCCGACTACCTGGAACAGTTGCTGCTGGGAAACCATCCC
>CAYTTU010000085.1:0-3002 GCA_964440905.1 uncultured Acidimicrobiia bacterium
GAAGACCAAAGTCCCCCGCAGCCTCTATCTGGCGGCCGTTCTGGCGCTGGTGATGGCGGGTTGCTCGGATGACGACGGTGCGGCTACGACCACACCAGCGCCTGTGACCACCGCGGCTCCCGTGACCACGACTGCCACCACTGCCGCAACCACCACGCCGCCCGGCGATGAAGTACTCCGTATCGAGGCTCCGGCGGCCGCAATCACGGTGGACGGATTTGCCGCGGATTGGGAGGGAATCACCGGACTGGACCTCACCCTCGAGCCGATCTCGACGGAGACGATCGACCCCAGGGTGGCCCATGTCAAGGTGGCCCATGACGACGAGTTCCTCTATGTGCTCTTCACAATCGAGGACGACTTCAACTGGAACGCCGCGGACGCGCATCTGTCGGCATCGACAGCGGTGATGTGGGCGGTCGAGGTGGCCGCCGGACCACACATGGGTACCGACGAGGAAGGTGAGGAAGAGTCCTATACCAGTCTGGGGATGGTCGACATCTGGCACTGGGAGCTCGAGTGCGCCGCCGGTGAAGAGCACGGTGGAGCGACCGGGGCAGGCCCCGCCGACGGGGACCCCGGCAACGACTCGGGGTGCAACTTCGACGACGAGTGGGCGACTGATCCCGAAACCCGCGAGGACGACAACGGTGACGGTGCCGAGAACAGCCTCCTGGGGGTGTTCGGTCACACCAATCCTGTAGCCGACGGCGAGGGGACGTGGATCTTCGAGATCCGCCGACCTCTGCAGTCCGGCGACGCCCAGGACGCCCAGTTCGCCATTGGGGAAGTGGCTTTGATGGCGCTGGCCTATTGGGATCCGGACAACAGCCTCGAGGGCTGGGACGATGCCGAGCACGCGCAATCGTCCCACCTCGGCTGGATCGAAGTCGCGCTCGTGGCGGGCTGACCCAGCACCCGCAGACGGGCCGGGATACACCCGGTGAGGTGGACCGATGCCGGTAGGGCGGAAGTCCACCTCACCGTGGCCCCCTTCCTGACCTGGTGAGTGATCCCGTTGGCTGCTGGTGCCGAACCGCGCGACGGCGGCCGGGTGGGTCGCCGGGGAACGAACTGGAGGTGAGCTGTGACGACTAAAGGCAGGTCCGATCCCGACCGGGCCGCACTCGACGCCTCCACTCGGAGGTGGATGGTTGCGGGCCTGGTGCTAATGGCCTCGCTGGCGGCGGCCTTCCCGATCTTTCGAATCTATGAACCGGCGCGGCGTGCCGACGCCCGCGCTCGTCAGGAGCAGTACCGCGCCGACCAGGGTGGTGACATCTTTGCGATCAATTGCGAGTCGTGTCACGGCGTGGCCGGCACCGGGGCCATTGCCCCTGCCATCGGCGCGATCGAGTTCCTGCAGACCGCCGAGGATGTGCAGATCAGCGCGATGATCGTCTACGGCGTGCCCGGCACCGAGATGGTGGCCTACGGGATGGATCTCGGAGGCCCGCTGACTTCCACGCAGGTTGGGGCGCTGACCGCCTACCTGCGTTCTCTCGAGGCTTCAGGATTCGAGAGCCCGAATTGGCGGACTCCACTGGCAGATTCCAACCTGACTGGCCGCGACCTGTTCAACATGGCTTGCAGCCGGTGTCACGGGAGCGATCTCGGTGGGGTCGAGGGCGTCGCGCCCGACCTGGGACCTGGCTCCGAGGCCGTCGAGGAGAGCACCGCCAGGTTGATACGACAGATCTCGGACGGAGGCGACGACATGCCGCGGTTTGGGGGCGTCCTCACCCCGGAGCAGGTCGAAATGATCGTCGTGTATTTGCGGGAAGTGCAGTCGGGGGGGTGAGCCGGGCTACTCGGTGCCGGCGAGGGGCAGTCCCCACCACCATCGGGTGAATGGTGATCGACCGGTTGCGATCACCCCGCTAACTTCCTTCCATGCACCTGAGGGGCCGTCGCCGTGTCATCGTCCACGCCTGATCAAGTTCTGCGATACAAGGGCTTCTCCGTCGCCATCGGCGCCGCTGTCGGCGGGCTGGTCGTGGGCAGCGTTCTCGGGTTTACCGGCGCTGTCGACCTCGTCGGTGAGGGCGCACCGGCCGCACTGGCGGCGGAGGCCTCCTTCTATGAGTGCGGATTCGAGGAGCCCAGTGGCGGGCTGATCAGCGGCGACCGGGTGTACGCCACCGGTCGGGACGCAAACGGGGATTGGATCGAGATCCGGTCTCCCCACGACTCCAACGCCCGGGTGTGGATTCGCGCCGTCCAACTGACCCCGGATGCCGAACTCGCCCTACTCCCGGTGGTTCCCTGCGACGAACCGGCCACCGCCATCGTCGAGACCGATGAGACCACGACGACCACGGTGGCGGACACGACGACTACGACCACCGTGGTCACCACCACCACCACCACCATTCCGCCCACCACGACCACGGTTCCGGCGACGACGACCACGGTCCCGGCTGCCCCGACGGTGGGCGCGATCACCGAAGAACACGACCCGATCTGGGAGAAGTACCCCGCGTACCCCGATTCCTGTCTGGGGTCGCCGAACACGCCGGTCACCTCTCTGATATCGGCCCCGGTCACCGCTCCCGCCGGGATCGACTCGGTGGTGATGTTGTGGTCGGTCGGTGGCACCTCGGGGCAGGTCACCATGACCCTCTCCGGTGGCCAGTACCGCGCCACCCTCGGTCCGTTCTCCGCCGACGATCCCAGCCCGGTGCCCCAGAATGAGTCGCTCCCCATCACGGTCACGGTGCGGGTCACCGACGACCTCGGCAGGACCGCCAACCGCAACACCACCGTCACCCTCAACGACTGCACCTTCTTCTGATGAACCCCCGCTACCTCATCGCCGCCGGTGCCTTTGTGGTGTCGCTGCTCGCCGGGATCTGGATCGCCGATGCGCTCCACTCCGAAAAGGTGGCGCCGGAAGTGCCCCCACTGAGCGGTGAGTCCGTGGTCCCGGTAATACCGGGGATCCCGATCGCGGTACCCGCTCTCCCCGAGGTGATCGAAGAAGGCGAGCCCTACCGCGAGGT
>CAYTTU010000086.1:0-3583 GCA_964440905.1 uncultured Acidimicrobiia bacterium
GGCAACAAGGCAATGGGCGGCGCTGCAGTGGATGCGGTAACCGAGGCTATTGCTGCTGCCCTCGCCAAGGGTGAGAAGATCTCGATCGCCGGTTTCGGCAACTTCGAGGTCCGGCAGCGCCCTGCCCGGATGGGTCGCAACCCCCGCACCGGCGAAGAGGTGAAGATCGCAGCCAGCAAGGCCCCCGTCTTCAAGGCGGCCAAGGGCCTCAAGGACACCGTCAACCATTAGGCGACGGCGATACCCGATATGCGGCAGGGGCGCCCCTCGGGGCGCCCCTGCGGCGTTCTTATCAGTCACCAGGCTGCTTGTGCTTATCGCCCATCGCCATGGCCAATAGCCAATAGCGGGAGGACGGCGTAGCCGGCGGACCTTCTTTAGTACTCGACTTTCATCCCCGCGGTGGCGGCGGCGAACTGCCCGAGCATCGTCTGATTCATCATCAGCTTGGCCATGTTGCCGCTGACCTTGATCTTTCCGGTCATAAACGCCATCTGGGTGTTGGTCTCACCCTTGGAGACCGCCGTCGCCGTCTCGTAGTTGTTGGTGATGGTGACGTCCGGCTCGGCGGCGTCGCCGGGAGCAGCCATGGCGGTCCCGTCGGCAACCGCCATGTAGTAATGGCTCTCGGTGCCCTCCGGGGCGTCGGGCACGACGAACTGCAGGGTCAGGTCCACGTTGGCGATCGCCGACTTGAACCCGGAGTGGGCGTTGATGGCGGTGGTGAGGTCAGCCAGCCATTCCGAGGTGAGGAACTTGGCCACCAGGGCTCCTTTGTTGTCGAAGGGTGAGGATAACCCGATGCCCGATGCCCGATGCCCGAACCCCGAGACTCATGACTCATGACTCATGACTCATGACTCTGAACTCCAAACTCCAAACTCCAAACTCCAAACTCAGCTCACCCCCGCCGCCTCCAGCGCGGCATCGATCTCCGCCATCGCCTCCGTCGTAATCGCTCGCAGCGGGCGGCGGCTGTGGCCTCCGATCAGCCCGGTGCGGGCGGCGGCGTGCTTCACCCCGGCGACGCCGTGGCGCTCCACGATGCGGGCCAGGCCGACGAGACGGTCGTGGAGCGTCGTGACCTCTGGAGTGCCCACGGCGGCGACGACGGCGGCGACGAGTTCCGGGGCGTAGTTGGCGCTGGCGGTGATCGCCCCGTGAGCCCCACCGGCGATTCCCCCGGCCACCGCAGCGGAAGCCCCGGCAAACATCACGAACCCGTCCGGGGCGGCCGCGGCGAGTCGGGCGACTCGGTCGGGATCACCACCCGAGTCCTTCATCCCGGCGACGTTGCCGTGGGTGCCGAGTTCCCCGGCGGTCTCCTCGGGCAATTCATAGCCGGTGACCTTGGGCACCGAGTAGAGCAACACCGGGAGCGGCGAGGCATCGGCGAGGTCGCGGTAGTACCCGGCCACCAGGTCGTGGCGTTCCCGCACCAGGGTGGTCGGGGTCATCGCCAGCACCGCATCGGCTCCGGCCTCTGCAGCCTCTTGGGCACCAGCCACCGCGGCTCTCAGCGACTCCGCCGCCAACCCGACGATCACGAAACCGTCCGCCGTGGCCTGGCGGGCCGCCACGGCGAGGCGCCCCCGCTCACCGGCCTCGAGGTACGGGCCCTCCCCGTTGGAGCCGCCGATCACGACACCGTGCACCCCGCGCCCCCACAGCCGGGCGACGTTCTCGGTGTGGGCTCCGAGATCGATGTCACCGTCGGGGGTGAACGGAGTGACGATGGCAGGCATGACGCGAGGAGGGGGGCGCATGGGCACGAGGTTAGGGCGCCGGGTGGAGGGTGCCAGATGCGATGGGCGATCGGCGCCTCCGGAAACTCCAAACTCCAAACTCCAAACTCTGAACTCCCTCTGGCTCAGGACTCAGGACTCAGGACTCAGGACTCATGACTCCCGGTCCGCCGAAGGCGTCCGAGGAATGCGCGAGAATGGCACCCGTGACTTCCACCGAGACCCCGGTGCGTGCCCGCAAGCGGCCCTGGATCTTCGAGTTCTACGGCTCCGCCGTGGGCAAGAAGTGGGTGATGGCGGTCACCGGGATCGTCCTCATCGGGTACGTGCTGGCCCACATGGTGGGCAATCTCAAGGTCTTTCTCGGGGCCGAGGAGATCGACGCCTACGGCGAGGCGTTGCGCGACCTGGGTAAGCACCTCGCCCCCCGCACCTCGATCCTGTGGGCGATGCGGCTCGGGTTGATCGCCGCCACCCTCCTCCACATCCACGCCGCCTACACGCTGACGCTCACCAACTGGAAGGCCCGTTCCGGCCGGTACGCGGTCAGGGACTACGCCGTGGCCAACTACGCCTCGCGGTCGATGCGGTGGACCGGAGTGATCGTGGTGTTCTTCGTACTGTTCCACCTCGCCGACCTCACCTGGGGGGTGGCGCCGGCGGCCACCGAGCAGTACGCCCGCGGCGCCATCTACAACAACCTGATCGCTTCGTTCGAGCGGCTTCCGGTGGCGATCTTCTACGTGGTGGGCAACCTGGCCGTCGGAGTCCACCTCTACCACGCCACCTGGAGCCTGTTTCAGACGCTGGGGTGGAGCCATCCCCGGTTCAACCGCTGGCGCAAGTACGCCGCCTACGCGGTGACCGGGGCGTTCGTGGTGGGCAACCTCTCCATCCCGATCGCCGTCCAGTTCGGCTACTTCGACTAGGAGCAAACCGCCGTGCAACTCGACGCCAAGATCCCGGCCGGGCCCCTCGCCGAGAAGTGGGATGCCCACCGCTTCCAGTTGCCGCTGGTGGCCCCGCCCAACCGGCGCCGCTTCGAAGTGATCGTGGTCGGCACCGGTCTCGCCGGAGCCGGAGCGGCGGCCACGCTGGGGGAGGCGGGTTACAACGTCAAGGTGTTCACCTACAACGACAGCCCGCGCCGCGCCCACAGCATCTCGGCCCAGGGCGGGATCAACGCCGCCAAGGACTACCGCAACGACGGCGACAGCATCCGCCGCCTGTTCTACGACACCATCAAGGGCGGCGACTACCGGTCCCGCGAGGCCAACGTCTATCGCCTCGCTCAGGTGTCCAACGAGATCATCGACCAGGCCACTGCCCAGGGGGTGCCCTTCGCCCGGGAGTACGGCGGCACCCTGGCCAACCGCTCCTTCGGCGGTACCCAGGTGGCCCGCACCTTTTACGCCCGGGGCCAGACCGGACAACAGTTGCTGCTCGGGGCGTATCAGTCGCTGGCCCGCCAGATCAAGGCGGGAACGGTGAAGGCCTACACCCGCACCGAGATGCTCGACATCGTGATGGTCGACGGCCGAGCCGTCGGGATCGTGGTGCGCGACCTGGTGACCGGCGAGATCACCAGCCACTCCGCCCATGCGGTGGTGCTGGCCACCGGGGGCTACAGCAACGCCTACTTCCTCTCCACCAATGCCAAGGCATGCAACGTCACCGCCATCTGGCGGGCCCACCGCAAGGGGGCCCTCTTCGCCAACCCGTGCTTTACCCAGATCCATCCCACGTGCATCCCGGCCAGCGACGAGTTCCAGTCGAAGCTGACCCTGATGTCGGAGTCGCTGCGCAACGACGGCCGCATCTGGGTGCCGGTGGACGGA
>CAYTTU010000087.1:0-5247 GCA_964440905.1 uncultured Acidimicrobiia bacterium
CACCGTCGAGGTGATCGTCGATCGGCTCGTCAAGAAGGACTCGATGCGCCGCAGGCTGACCGACTCGCTGGAGACGGCTCTGCGCCTCGCCGAGGGGGTGGCGGTGGTCGAGGTCGAGGGTGGGCCGAACCTGAGCTTCTCGCAGCATCTCGCCTGCTCGCACTGCGGACTCTCGTTCGACGAACTGCAGCCCCGCAATTTTTCGTTCAACAGCCCATACGGGGCGTGCACCGTCTGCAACGGATTGGGCACCCGGTTCCAGGTGGACTGGCAGCTGGCGGTCCCCGACGACGACAAGTCGCTCAGCGAGGGGGCGATCCAGCCCTGGGCGGGCCGGCACCGTTCGTCGTACTACCAGCGGGTGCTGGAGGGGGTGGCAGCGGTCAACGGGTTCTCGATGGACATGCCCTTCAAGAAGTTGACCAAGAAGGCGCTCAAAGTGGTGCTCGAGGGCACTGGAGATGAGCCGATCACGGTGTCGTATCTCAACCGGTTCGGGCGGCAACGGCGCTATCAGACCAACTACGAAGGGCTGGTGCCCTGGCTGACACGGCGCCACGAAGGTGCCGACTCGGAGAGCGCCCGCGAGACATACGAGCAGTACATGCGCCTGGTGCCATGCGACGCCTGCGGAGGGGCCCGGCTCAACCCGGTGGCGCTGGCGGTGACGGTGGGCGAGAAGAACCTTCACGAGGTCTCGGCGATGTCGCTGCGCCAGTCGCACGCATTCGTCACCGGGCTCGACCTCGGCGAACGCGACAGCACCATCGCCGCCGCCATCCTCAAGGAGATCACCGCCCGTCTCGCCTTCCTCCTCGACGTCGGACTGGACTACCTCACACTGGCGCGCGGTGCCGCCTCGCTGGCGGGTGGGGAGGCGCAGCGGATCCGGCTCGCCACCCAAATCGGGTCGGGCCTGGTCGGGGTGCTCTACATCCTCGACGAGCCGTCGATCGGACTCCACCAGCGCGACAACCAGCGGCTCATCGAGACCCTGGTACGACTGCGCGATCTGGGCAACACCGTGATCGTGGTCGAGCACGACGAGGAGACCATTCGGGTGGCCGACCATATCGTCGACATCGGCCCCGGAGCCGGCGAGCACGGCGGCCGCATCGTGGCCGAGGGGACAGTGGCCGACGTGTCCGCCGAGCCGACCTCGATCACCGGTGACTACCTGGCGAGACGGCGGAGCATCGAAGTTCCGATGCTGCGCCGGACGCCATCCGAGCGACGGCTGCGGGTCGTGGGGGCCACCGAGAACAACCTCAAGGAACTCGACGTCGAGTTCCCCCTGGGGATGTTCATCGCTGTCACCGGCGTGTCGGGGTCGGGCAAGTCGACGCTGGTGGAGGAGATCCTCGCCAAGGCGCTGCGCCTCGAGCTGTATCGCACCCGCGATCTGCCCGGACGCCATCGCCGCGTGGAGGGCATGGACCACATCGACAAGGCGATCGACATCGATCAGTCACCGATCGGGCGCACCCCGCGTTCCAACCCCGCCACCTATACCAAGATGTTCGACAAGATCCGCGACCTGTTCTCGTCGGTGCCCGAGGCCCGGGCGCGCGGATATCAGCCGGGGCGTTTCTCGTTCAACGTGAGCGGGGGCCGCTGCGAGGCGTGCAAGGGCGACGGCACCATCAAGATCGAGATGCACTTTCTCCCCGACGTTTACATCGCCTGTGAGCAGTGCAAGGGCAAGCGCTACAACCGCGAGACGCTGGAAGTGCTGTTCAAGGGCAAGAGCATCGCCGACGTGCTCGACATGTCGGTTTCCGAGGGGCTCGAGTTCTTCGAGAACCAGTCGGGGATCGCCCGGGTGCTGCAGACGCTGTACGACGTCGGACTGGGCTACATCCGCCTCGGCCAGCCCGCTCCGACCCTGTCCGGAGGAGAGGCGCAGCGGGTCAAGCTCGCCGCCGAACTCGGGCGCCGCTCCACCGGGAGCACGGTCTACATCCTCGACGAGCCGACCACCGGGCTGCACTTCGAGGACGTGCGCAAGCTGCTCGGAGTGCTGCAGCGTCTGGTGGACACCGGCAACACGGTGCTGGTGATCGAACACAACCTCGACGTGATCAAGTCGGCCGACTGGATCATCGACCTCGGTCCCGAGGGGGGCGACGAGGGCGGCCGCGTGGTCGCCGAAGGGACGCCCGAGGAGGTGGCGCTGGTCGCCGACTCGTATACCGGCAAGTTCCTGCGCGACCTGCTCCCGACGTGACCTGGGACGAGGGCCTCGCCGCCTGGTGGCTGGACGAGGTCGCCACCGATCCCGGCTACGAGCGCGACGTCGATCCGCTGTTCGCCGCCGTGCTCCCCGCCGAGCGACCCGGCTTGTTGCTCGACGTCGGATGCGGGGAGGGTCGATCACTGGGTCGGTACGGGGCGACGGTGGGGCTCGAGCTGCTCCCTGCCCTGGTGCGGGTTGCGGCACAGAGAGGATCGGTGGTGCAGGCCGACCTCACCGCGACACTCCCATTCGGCGACGGAGTCTTTGCCGGCGCCTACGTGGTGCTGGTGCTGGAGCACCTCATCGAGCCCGCTCCGCTCGCCGCCGAGTTGGCCCGGGTGGTGCGCCCCGGAGGATGGTGCGCCGTGGTGCACAACCACCCCGTTCTCACCGCTCCGGAGTCGGGGCCGGTGGTGGACACCGGCGACGGCGAGGTGCTGTGGCGCTGGGGCGACTATCTCGGCGAGGGCTGGACCGACGAGCCGGCGGGGGAGGGATCGGTGCGGTTCCACCATCGCACCATCGGCCAGTTGCTGGGAATGTTCGCTGCCGCCGGGTGGTGCCTGGAGGAGATGCGCGAAGCCGCAGCCGGTGATCCGGACGACCCGGTGCTGCAGGCGCAGCGCTCGATCCCGCGACTCATCGCGGCGCGCTGGCGGCGGTGATCGTGGCAGGCTGATTCCTCGATGACTAGGGTCTGCCGATACGCGTCCGAGGGGGACGGAGTGCTGCGTAAGAGCTTGAGCGCCGGGCTACTGGTGGCGGGTCTCGTGATGGCGACCGCCACCGGGGCCAGCGGTGGGAGAGCGGTGCTCGATGGACTCCTGGTCGACCAGCTGGGACTCACCATGGAGCAGACCCCATCGTGGTCGAACGGCCTGGTGAACGTCGGCGACAACCGGAGTGCCTTCGCCTGGGGCGGCAACGCCTCGGTCCCCGCCACCCTCTCCGAGGACGACGCCCCGTGGACCACCCCGCTGACCATCGGGGTCAATTTCGTGCGCTGGCAGGATCCGGCGCGGCTCCCGGTGTTCGGCGATGGATTCGAGACCGGCGACTTCGTCTCGGGATCGGTGGGCGGTGGACCGGCCCTCAATTACGTCAATCTGGTGATGACCGTGGTGGTCGACGGCGACATCCCGCTCGACATGAGCAACGGGCTGCGTCAGCAGTGGGACTTTGTGATGCGGATCCCTGGCAGGCACGCCTGGCAGGCGCTGTCCCAGTTCCCCGACGACACCTGGCACGATGGCGCCTTCGTCGCCAGCCTGACGCTTGGTCCGGAGGGGTGGGGCCTGAAGTTCCACTCGTTCGACAACGGGAACATCGTCACCAACGACCTCCCCGGGTTTGCCCTGGTCATGGGGAACACCATCCTCATGGGTGTCCAGGTCGACGGCACCGTGATCCCGACGACCCTGGACCTCGCCGGTCGGATCGCTATCGACGTCAAGAATGCTGAGTTCAACCCTGAAGTGAGCCGGGTGGTGACTGCCCCAGCGGCCCCCTTCGGCGACAACGGGTTCTTCGAATACCTGTCGCAGCCGATAGTGCTCACCCCGGGCTTTCCGGAGGAACTCCGCATCCACGACTTCAGGGCCTTCACCGACTCCGACGGCAACCTGTGGTTCAAGCTGATCCCGGCCGTCCGATGGGGGGAGACGCCCCCGGATTGCTGCTTCTCCGATTACGTCCAGTTCGCGGTGCGGCCGTACGACAGCCCCGACGCCCCTCCCTACTTCGGGTTCCAGACCCACGACGGAGTGAGCGAGGTGTTCGCTGGGCTCGGTTCCGAGAGGTTCGACCCGATGTCGGCCTTCGTGATGGACGACGGGGTGGTGCTGTTCTCCACCGGGGTGCGCTACGGCGGCGGACCGCTGGACCTGCAGGTGCAGAGTGGTTTCCTCGGCACCGAAGACTCGCAGTTCCAGTCGAGCCAGGTCTCGTTCCGGGTGGAGGAATCGGAGATCGGCACCACCGACGAACCCACCCGTTACGACGGCGAGTACCCGGTGTACGACCTGGTCACCGGGACACCCATGGAGATTCCGCCGGACGTGACCGAGACCACGACCACCACCACCCCCACCGCCGCCACCACCAGCACCACGCAGCCGGCCACGACGGTGACGACTCTGGGGCCGACCACCGAGCGTCCCCGACCCACCACCACCGGCACCGGGGAGACCTGCTGGTCGTGCTGGGGTTCGATCGCCCTCTTCGTTGCGGTGCTGCTGTGCGCCCTGTTCCTGTGGCTGAAGACCTACGAGTGGTGGACCTGCTGGTTGCCGTGGTTCATCGTGATCTTCGCCTGGGTGCCCTTCCTCCTTGCCGCCATGTGGTGGTGGCGCCCGTCGTGGTGGTGGGTGCCGCTGCTCGCCTGGTTCCCCCTCGTAGGGGGTTACTGGTGGGGTTGGGCGCGTCACCGCTCGTGGTGGAAGCCGTGGCACTTCTACGTCGTGGGCGGGTACCTCGTCGCCCTCGCAGTGGGCATGGTCCGGGTAGGAGCCCCGGAGTGGGGTCTGCTCTTCCCGCTGTTCTGGGTGCCCTGGGTGGGCTTCTACTTCTGGTTCCGCGGCGCCCGGCAGCCATGGTTCCGTCCCTGGATGTGGGGTCTGGCCCTCGGCTACGTGATCTGGGTATTCGTCTGGGTGGCGGCGCTCACCCCGTGGTGGGCGTGGTGGCTGCCGGTGGTGCTGCTGCCCTTCGTGTGGTGGTGGCTGGGGGCACACGGCTATTCCTGGCAGGAACTCCGCGGGCCGAAGTGGTGCTGGGCGCTGCCGTTCACCCTGATCCCGTTCCTGGCATGGTGGATACCGATCTGGGAACCATGGTGGTGCATCGCCATCGTCGTCTTCCTGGTGCTGCATCTCATTTGTGCGGTGTTCACCCACTTCCGGGAGCAGGAGTGGTGGACCTGGTGGCTGGTGTGGTTCCTGATCGGGTTCGTCTGGGCGCCCTTCCTGCTCGCCGCCCTGTGGTTCTTCCACCCGTGGTGGTGGGGGTGGGCG
>CAYTTU010000088.1:0-2937 GCA_964440905.1 uncultured Acidimicrobiia bacterium
GGCCGGGGCAACTGCCGGTGTCCCGTCGGGGGGGGGGCGGTTCCATTGCCCCCCCGGGCACGCGGGACGCGCGGTGCATCCTCGTTCTCCGGCTAATCGGCGGCGAAACTCGGCTGCTCAGTCGAAAAGCATTGCTGCCTCGTGATGTCGGGGGCGGTGGCGGACGGGGCCACTGCGGTTGACGTGTTGGAGGTGGAAAGGTTCAAGTCCCTCCCCGGGCACGAGCGAGCCGCGTTGCAGCCTCGTTCTCCGCCTAATCGGCGGCCCGGTCGAAAACCCGCCGCCGTCTTGTGACCTTGTTCCCTATCTCGGTTGATAGAGGTGCGAGCAGCATCCTTTCGGGAGGGAATATGAGCCGCGACACCAGTAGGACTCTTCGAAGGCACCTCGCTTCGGTTCTGCAGACCGAGGATGGTGGTGTGCGCCGGGCTCGCTCGGTGTGGAGCGGCACGCGCACCGCCTTCCGCACGCAATGGGAGCTCCTCGGCAACGTAGGCCGGGTGGCCACGCTCTTTCTGGTGCTGTCGTTGGTGTTGGCGTTGCTGCTGGGCGTAGGGATCCCGGCTCTCGTCGAGCGGCGCCTGCTCGAGGCGCATCTGGAGACTCTGTCGACGGTCGTCGAGGAGTTTGCGGCGCAGGGCCTGATCGAGTCCGGCGGGGAGATCCCGGACATGGCAGCGCTCGACGAGGCGGTCAGGGGGCGCCTCATCGGCGCCGACGTCGTTCGCGTCAAGGTCTGGGATACCAACGGAACGATCATCTACTCCGATCTCGCTGAAATCGTGGGTACGACGTATTCGCCATCACAGGGTCTGGCGGCAGCATTCGAGGGAGTTCCCCAGTCCGGGCACGCCGGGTCGGAGGCGGACGAGTCACTCGGCGAGCGTGATCTCGGCCACCTTTGGGAGTTCTATGTGCCGGTGGAGTCGGCGGGCGAGGTCGCTGCTGTGTTCGAGGTCTACGCAACTGCTCGTTCCCTGCATGCGGCTCTGGACTCGATCCGGATGTGGGTGTGGTTTGCCGTGGGATCGGGGCTAGGGGTGCTGCTGGTATTCAACGTGAGCCTTGTCGCCAGCAACACCCGCGCGCTCACGCGGCGACGCAACCAGGCCGAGCGCCTCTTTGCGGACCTCGCCCAGGCGCAAGAGGAGGAGCGCACCCGGATCATCGGAGCGTTGCACGATGACATCGGCCAGCCGCTCTACCGTGTGCTCTACGGGATCCAGGGCAGCCAGTCCCAACTGGAACCGGCCAGCCCGGTCGCGCTCGAGCTGGAGAAGGCGGCCGAACTCGTCCGCTGGATCGACGGGACGCTGCGGTCGGAGCTCGGCATGCTTCAGTTGGGCGCCATCGACCCCTCGCAGGATCTAGAAGGTTTGCTGACCAGGCTCGCCTCCGACGTTCGTCGCGAGTCCTCGCTTGATGTCACGCTCCAGGTCGGCGAGTACGGTCCGATTTCCGAAGCCGCCCGCACCGCCCTGTTTCGAGCGGCGCGCGAGGCCGTCACGAACGCCCGCAAACACGGTGATGCCCACGCAGTGGAGATAACGGTGGCCCGGAACAAGCATCGAGTCGTCCTCGAGGTCGCGGACAACGGAGCCGGGTTCGCTGGGGAGATCGGTATCGGCCTGGCCACCACCCGCAGTCGACTCGAAGCCATCGGAGGGGGTCTCAGCGTGTCGAAGAGTCGTGGTGGTGGAACACTGTTTCGCGCCTGGATTTCCGAGTCGAACGAGGTTGCGACATGAGGGTGGTCATCGTCGACGATCACACGCTCGTCCGCGACGGAATCAGGTGGATGTTGGTGAACGAACCCTCGTTCGAGATCGTCGGCGAGGCGTCGAATGGAGAGGTGTTGCTTGCGATGCTTGAGAGCCTCGAGTGCGATGTCGTTCTCCTCGACATTCGCATGCCGGAGATGTCGGGGCTCGACGTTCTCAAGGCGCTCCAAGAGCGCACCGCGCCGCCGGTGCTGGTGCTGTCGATGTATGACGACGCCGCCCTGGTCCAGGAGGCGATTGCTCTGGGTGCCGCCGGGTACATCAAGAAGAGTGCCGGCCGCGATGAGCTGATCAGCGCGATCCGAACCGTCGGCAGCGGAGGCAGCTACTTGCAGGGCGAGCTGACGGCACCGCTCGTGGCCCGGATCGGTGATGCGGTTGCCGCCGGGCAACATTGGGTTTCGCCCGATGAGCGTGAGATCCTGCGGTTGGTCGCCGAGGGTCTGGGCAATCGCGAGATCGCGGTCCGGATCGGTCGCACCGAAGGCTCAGTTCGTGTCACCCTCAACGCGATCTTCAAGCGCCTCGGGGTCCACAGCCGACCGGAGGCCGTTGCCGCCGCGATCCGACTGGGGGCGTTGGACTGATCGGATCGCCGATGGCGATTTCGGGGCCGCTCCCGCCACCCACGCCAGATCCGGTGCGTCGCCAGTCGATGCCGGCATGCCCCCTAGGGCCAAAGGTCACGATTCCGGGCAACGGGCAGAGTCGGTGCATACCCCGTAATGGTCGGTGCCGGGTCCACGGTCGATCCATACGGTGTCGGTGGATGGGCCACAGGGGCGCGATCGACGCGCTGTGGCTCTCCACATATCAACTCCAAGGAGAGCTCTGCCATGAAGACCAAAGTCCCCCGCAGCCTCTATCTGGCGGCCGTTCTGGCGCTGGTGATGGCGGGTTGCTCGGATGACGACGGTGCGGCTACGACCGCCGCAGCGCCTGTGACCACCGCGGCTCCCGTGACCACGACTGCCACCACTGCCGCAACCACCACGCCGCCAGGCGATGAAGTGCTCCGTATCGAGGCTCCGGCGGCCGCAATCACGGTGGACGGAGTTGCCGCGGATTGGGAGGGAATCACCGGACTGGACCTCACCCTCGAGCCGATCTCGACGGAGACGATCGACCCCAGGGTGGCCCATGTCAAGGTGGCCCA
>CAYTTU010000089.1:0-9764 GCA_964440905.1 uncultured Acidimicrobiia bacterium
GGTTGGTCTTGCCGCCGGCACGATGGGTTCGATTCTCGGCGTGGGCGGAGGGATCGTGTTCGTCCCGGCCCTGGCGTCGCTGTTCGCCCTCGCCCAGCACGATGCCCAGGGGACGTCGTTGGCGGTGATCATTCCCACCACTCTGGTCGGGGCATGGGTGCACTCCCGTGCGGGCCGGGTGGACTGGCGCACCGCAGTCCTGCTCGGAACCGGCGGGATCGTCGGCGGGGTGCTCGGAGCCCGCACCGCTTTGGAGCTCGAAGCCCCGGTCCTGAAGCGGATGTTTGCGCTGTTCCTGGTGCTCGCGGCGTTGCGCATGTTGGGCAAGACCCGGCGACGCGCCCACGTAGAGAGCGGCTAGCCGACCCGCAGCGGGATGCGCCCGTCGGAGGCAAAGCGATGCAGCGCACCGGGTTCGGATAGGTAGCGGCGCCACAGCACCACCAGGTAGGCGATACCCGCCGCCTCGCCCGCCCAGACGAACGGAGACCGCAGCATCTCCGCCACCAGGGCGTAGAAGTCGGAGCCCGCCACCCGGGGGAACTCGAGTCCGAAGAACGGCCAGAGGAACCCGTCGGGGCTGGTCCACACCCCATCGAGCACCAGGTGGATGAAGCACCCGATCACCAGGCCGATGGCGCCGCGGCGCATTGCGGTCCCCCGGCGAGTGACCAGCATCACCACCAAGAGGAGCGTCACCGGGAACACCAGGGCATGGGCGAAGATGCGGTGATTGCCGAAGGTGTCGTGGAAAAATATCGATCCGATCGGCTTGTCGATCACATCGGGTAGCAGCGAACCGACCAGCACCCAGCGCAGGTCCATGGCCGGGTCACGGAACACATATCGGACCACGAGCAGGGTTATGCCGAGGTGCCAGACGATCACGTCGTCATCCCGTCCAGGGCGGCATTCGCCAGTGCATCGGCCCGGGAGTTCTGCTCACGGGGAATGTGTACCACCCGGGCTCGCCCGATACGGGCCAGAAGGCCGACCGCCTGGCGGTGCCACGGCTTCAACCCGGCGGCCTTCACCCGGAAGTCCCCGCTCACCTGGCGAACCAGCAACAGGCTGTCGAGCCGCACCTCGAGTTCGCTCACTCCCGCCGCGGCCGCGGCTTCCAGGCCGGCAACGAGACCGCGGTACTCGGCCACGTTGTTGGTGGTGGTCCCCAATGTCTCGCCGCCCTCTGCCACCAGCCGCCCGGAGCCGTCGAGCAGCACGAAGCCGTAAGCGGCCTTTCCGGGGTTACCCCGTGAGGCTCCGTCGCAATACAGCAGGTGGGTCACCGCATCACCAGGATGCGACGACAGTGCAGGCACCGGGGCGGACTGGAGCGCTGCACCTGGATCTGCTCGGCCGCCGAGAGTTTGAGGTGGCAGCCGCCGCAGGTGTTGTCGGCGGTGAGTGGGGCCGCCGCCACTCCCTCCTTGAGGGGACGCAGCTCCTCGTAGAGGACGACGAGATCGGGGTCGATCGACCGCACCGCGGCCACCTTGCGGGCCTCGAGCCCGGCAACCTCGGAGTCGATCTCCTTCCATGCTGCGGCGATCTCGGCCTCGAGCTGCGCCTTCTCCGCAGCGACCGCCGTGCGCTGGGATGCCAGGTCGTCGAGGCGGGCGACGAACTCCTGCTGCTGCTCGATGAGGGCCAGGGCCTCGTCCTCCCGTTTGGAGATCCGCTCCCGCAACATCGCCACCTCGTCGCGGAGATGGGTCAGGTCCTTGGCGGTGAGCCCGATGCCGGCGAAGAGACGCTGCTCTTCACGCTGCACCTTGTCCTCGTCGAGCCGCATCTCCCCCTCGGCGCGGCTCTCTGCGAGGTCGAGTTCGCGCTTGGAGGCGTCGGCGGCGGTGATCGCGGACTGGAGCTGTTCGAGGCGTTGATGCGCCGCCTTGAACCTGGCCAGGGCGGAAAGACTGGTCCTGCGGTCGAGAAGCCGATCGAGGGCGGAGTCCAACGCCTGAAGCTCGAGTAGGTCCTCGAGGCTGCCGATGGCGTCCACTGTTCTCCGGGGTCGGGGCGGCTCGCAGGCTACCCAGGTCTGGGACCATGACCGGCGCAGACCGCTAGCGTGACCCGCCGTGGTTCCCGACTCGCTGCCCTTCACCGAGGACGCCGACGCCAATCGCCTTCTGGCGCGCAACCCCACCGCACTGATGATCGGCATGCTGCTCGACCAGCAGTTCCCGATGGAGCGGGCGTTCTTCGCTCCCCATCTCCTCGCCGAGCGCCTCGGGCGTCCGATCGATCCCGCCACCGTGGCGGCATTGGACGACGCCACCATCGACCGGGTGTTTGGCGGCCCCCCGGCGCTGCACCGGTTCCCGGGATCTATGGGCCGGCGGTCTCGCGACCTGTGCGCCGCCATCGTCGCCGATTACGGAGGGGTCACCGCGCGGATCTGGAAGAACGCCGCAGACGGTGCCGAACTGTTGCGTCGCCTCGAGGCCCTGCCCGGATTCGGCAAGGCCAAATCGCGGATCTTCGTCGGAGTGGTAGGCAAGCGCCTCGGCCAGGGGCCGCCGGGTTGGGAGAAAGTTGCCGCCGACTGGCCGTCGATCGCCGATGTGGATTCCTTCGACAAGGTGGCGGTACTGCGCGAGCAGAAGCGGGCCATGAAGGCCGCCAAGGCCGGAAAGTGACCCTGCTGCTCGGCGAGGTGGCAGCGCTGCTCGGTGCGGCGGCAATCTGGCTGGCCGCAGCAGTGGCGCTGGCGCTCCTGGGAGCGGTCGTGGTCGCCGCCCCGGCCCGGCGGCATCCGCGTCCGATCGCGATGCGGGTCGCCGTGATCGCCGGGCTGGTCGCCGCCGGCCTCGCCGGCAGATTCTCCGCTCCCGACCCCCTGGAGTTCAACCTGATGCGGCGGCCGCTCCCGGTGTCGTGGCTGCTGGGCGGAGCCATCGCCGGCGCCGCCACGGTCATCTTCCGGAGGGGGGACCGTGGGGAAGCACCAGCGGCGAGCCCAGTAGCGGATGCGGGACCACGGTGACAGGCTGCTGGTAGACCGCCTCGATGATCTCGGCTCGCAGTACCGCAACGGTGTCTCCTGACGCCGCCACCTGGCCGGCGGCGAGGAGCACCACGCGATCGGCGTAGCGGGCGGCGACATTGAGATCGTGCAGCACCGCCACCACCACGGCACCGGTATCGGCGAGGCCGCGCAGCGTGCGCATCACCAGCTCCTGGTGCCGCAGGTCGAGGCTCGCCGTGGGCTCGTCGAGAAACAGCACGGGGGTCTCCTGCGCCAACACCCGGGCCAGGCTCACCCGGGTCTGCTCGCCTCCGCTCAGGGTCGGGTAGAGCCGATCAGCCAGGGCGTCGGTGTCGGTGGCGTTCATCACCCGCTGCACCACCGCGGTGTCGTCGCCGGAGAGAGCGGCATAGCGGCCCATGAGCACGACATCCAGGCAGCGGAAGGCGAAGGCGAGAAGGGTGTGCTGGGGCAGCACCGCCCGCAGCCGAGCGCGTTCGGTGGGGCCGAGATCGTGCAGCGGCCGCCCCATCACCTCCACCGACCCGGTGCTGGGCTCCCATTCACCGGAGAGCAGACGGAGCAGCGTCGTCTTGCCGGCACCGTTGGGACCGATGATGGCGAGGACCTCGCCCGGGACGGCAGCGACATCGACCCCGCGGAGCAGATGCCGCCCATCGACGCTGTAGCCCAGATCGCGTCCGACGACGCCGGTCATCCCCAACCTCCGTGCTCGCGTCTGGTGCGCCGCAGCAGCCACAGAAACAGCGGACCACCGGCGAGAGCGGTGAGCAGCCCCACGGGGACCTCCAGCGGGATGGCCACGGTGCGGGCGACGGTGTCTGCTGCCACCACCAGGGTGGCACCACCCAGGGCGCTGGCCGGCAGCAGGACGCGATGGCCCGGTCCGGTCACGAGGCGCACTGCGTGGGGCACCAGCAAGCCGACGAACCCGATCACCCCGGCGGCGGCCACTGTGGCCCCCACCGTGAGGCTCACCAGCAGCAGCACCCGGCGCCGCACCGCCTCGACGTCGACACCGAGGTGACCGGCCTCGCGCTCGCCGAGAAGCACCAGGTCGAGGCGGCGGGCCTCGAAGGGAAGCAGCAACAACCCGACCGCCACCAGGGGCAGCGTCACTCCGACCAGGCGCCAGGTGGCCACACCGAGGCCACCCAGGGAGTAGAACAGCGGCGACCCGAGGCGAGGGTCATCGGCCACGACGCTGAGAAAGCCGGCAAGCGCACCGCCCACCGCGGCCACCGCGATACCGGCCAGCACCAGCGTCACCACTTCAGTGCGCCCCCGATGCCGGGCGAGGCTGTACACCGCGGCGCCGGCGGCGAGGCCACCGGCAAAGGCGCCGACCGGCCCGGCAAGCGATCCCATCACCGACTCCAGAAGAAGGATCCCTATCGCTGAGCCGGCGGCGGCTCCGCTGGAGATGCCGATGAGTTGCGGGTCGGCCAGGGGGTTGCGGAAGATGCCCTGGAGGGCGGCCCCGGCCACCGCCAGGCCGGCCCCGACACCGACGCCGAGCAGCACCCGGGGCAATCGGATCGACCACAGCACCGCGTCGGCGATCGGCCCGGCATCGCCGCCGTCGCCGATCCCGGCGTGGCGCAGCAGGATCGCCACCACGTCACCGGGAGCGATCTTCACTGCCCCCGACCCGAGGGCCACGACCACGCCCCCGGCCAGGGCGATCCCGAGCCCGGCGAGGAGCGCCACTCCCCGCCGCGGATCGGGCCTCATCAGGGGCGCTCCAGGCCGAGTCTCACTCCCCCAGCTCCGGATGCAGGTCGCGCACCATCCGGTCGGCGAGCTGCCCGGTGCGGGGTCCCATTCCCAGCAGCAGCAGGTCGTCGTACACCAGCACCCGGGCATCACGCCCTGCCGGGGTCTGGGCGATGCCGGGAAGGACCAAAAAGCCTTCGAGCCCGTCCAACCCGTCGAAGCCGCGTTGGGCGGTGATGATCACCTCGGGCGCCGCCGCCACGATCGCCTCGGCGGTGAGGGGCACGAACCCATCGATGCCGGCATCGGGCCCGACGTCGACGCCGCCAAGGGCATCGATCACCCCGGTGAAGACGGTGTTGCCCGCCAACAGGAGAATGGTGTCGGCGGTGGCCACGTAGACCACCGCCACTCGGGGTCGGCTGGTGGTGGTTCCGGCCAGCGCTACGGCGGCGGCGATCTCCGCCTCGACGGTGGCGGCGAGCTCCTCGCCCGCATCGGAGAGACCGAGTACCGCGGCCACCGCCCGGATCTTCTCCCCGGCGGCGCCGAGCCCCTCGAAGCGGGGGAAGATCACGACGGGAACCCCGGCGCCGCGCACCTGCTCGATCACCTCGGGCGGCGAGGCGTCGAGGTCACCGAGAGCAACCGTCGGCTCGAGAACCAGAATCGGCTCGGGCAGGAGGCGGAACTCGACCCCGATCTTGGGTTTGGCTCGCATCTCGTCACGGGGGTAGGTGGAGCTGAGATCCACACCGACGATGTTGGCGCCGAGTCCCAGCGCCGACACGATCTCAGAAAAGTCACCGCTCAGGGTCACGATCCGGGACACATCGGTGACCCGGGTGGTGACCCCGTCCGGCCCGGTGTAACTGGTGGGGAGGCCCGGTGTGGTCACCGGAGTCACCTCCGGGGCGGCCCGGCCGCCACAGGCGGCGGTGACAAGCAGCAGCGCGGCCAGGCCGCCTCGAACACGCATGGCGGTTACGGTATCGGGCGCCGCCCCCCGACACGAAGTCGGCACGGGGCCCGATCCGAGGAGGACCGGTGAGCCGGATGGTCGAGATGCTGAGCGACGCCGGCACCGTGGTGGCGGTGGTCGGGGCAACCGATCACCCTGCCAAGTACGGCGGGATCATCTACCGCGACCTGCGGGCCAAGGGAGTTCAGGTGCGCGCGGTCAACCCCTATCGGGACATGGTGGCCGGAGATCCCTGCTGGCGGCGTCTGGCGGACCTCCCGGAGAGTCCCACGATCGTCAACATCGTCGTCCCGCCGGCACGGACCCTCGAGGTGCTCGACGAATGCGCCTCGCTCGGGCTGCGCTCGGTCTGGATCCAGCCGGGCGCTGCCGACGAGGAGGTGTACCTCCGCCTCGAGGAGAGCGGGTTCGACGCCATCACCGACGCCTGCATCATGGTCCCCCACGTCGGGCACGGCGCCGGCGACGGCTTGTAGTCTCGACGCCGTGAGCGGCTTCGACGCCTACGACCCCGAGTTCGTCCGTAATCCATATCCCACCTACGCCCGGCTGCGCACCGCCGGTCCGTGGTTCGACGATCACTGGGGACTCACCTTCTTCGCCCGGCATCGCGACGTCACCGGGATCCTGCGCGACAAGAGGTTCGGACGCGACGTGCGCCACGTGCTCCCCCTCGACCAGGTCGACCGTCGCACCTATCCCGAGCACCTACCCAACTGGTATCGGATGGTCCGCGGTTCGTTCATCGACCTGGAGCCCCCGGAGCACACCCGGATTCGCTCGGCGGTGAACCGGGCCTTCACCAAGAGCCGCGCCGAAGTCAAGCGGGAGTCGATCACCGCGCTGGCCACGGGGCTGCTGGAGCGAATCGGGGATCGGACCGAGTTCGACATCGTGGCCGAGTACGCCGCCCCCATCCCGGTGGCGGTGATCGCCGAGATGATGGGCGTGCCCCGCGACCGCACCCCCGAGCTGCTTGCCTGGTCGCATGCCATCGTGCGGGTATTCGATCTCAACGTGACCCCCGAGGAGGAGCAGCGTGCCGAGGCGGCGGTGATCGGGTTCGGCGACTACCTGCGCAGCCTGATCGCCGACCGGCGCCGTAACCCGGGGCAGGACCTGATCTCCGAATTGGTCGCCACGAGCGGGCTGCCCGACGACGACCTCGTGGCCACCTGCATCCTGATCCTCAACGCCGGTCATGAGGCAACGGTGCATGCCATCGGGAACGCCGTCCTGGCCCTGGCCCGTCACCCCGCGGTGTTCGCCGCACTGCGCGCCGACCCCTCCCTGCTCCCCACCGCCACCGACGAACTCCTCCGCTGGGACGCTCCCCTGCAGATGTTCGAGCGGTGGGTGCTCGCCGACGTCGAGTGGGCCGGGGTGACCCTGAAGCCCGGGGACAAGGTGGGCCTGTTGTTCGGCTCCGCCAACCACGATCCCGAGGTGTTCGCCGACCCGGAGCGGATCGATCCTGCCCGGGTCGACAACCCGCACGTCTCCTTCGGGCTGGGCACCCACTTCTGCCTGGGAGCCCCGCTGGCCCGGGTGGAGATCGAGGAGGCTCTTGGGGCACTGGTGGGGTGGGCGGAGTCGCTGGAGCCCACCGAGACCGAGCCCCGCCGCACCCCGAGCCTGGTATTTCGTGGGGTCGACCACCTGGGAGTCCGGGTGTCGAATTAGGGCGGGCCTATGGCCCTGGCGAAGGGCCGCCGTCGGGGAGAACATGGCAGACGCACACGAAGAGGAGCCCATGGCCGAGGAACTCAACCCCCATACGATTGCCCGCGCCCAGTTCGAAAACGCCCTCCCCTACATCGACGACCTGGCGGGATGGAAGGGCATGGAGGAATGGCTGTTTGCCCCGGAAAAGATCCTGACGGTGACGTTGCCGGTGGTGATGGACGACGGCCGGGTCCAGACCTTCCGGGGCTATCGGGTCTTGCACAGCACCGGGCGGGGACCGGGCAAGGGCGGCATCCGCTTCCATCCCTCCGTGGACGAGGACGAGGTAAAGGCCCTCGCCACCTGGATGACCTGGAAGTGCGCCCTGGCGGGGATCCCCTTCGGCGGAGCCAAGGGCGGGGTCACCTGTGATGCGTCGCAGCTCTCGTTGGAGGAGAAGCGCCACATCACCCGCCGCTATATCACCGCCCTGGGCGACAACATCGGCCCCCACACCGATGTGCCGGCACCCGACATGTACACCGATGCCCAGACGATGGCGTGGATCTACGACACCTATCTGATGATGCACCGGGGCACCAACAGCCTGCCCGTCGTCACCGGCAAGCCGCTGGAGCTCGGCGGCATCGTGGGCCGGTCCACCGCCACGGCCCGCGGGGTGTTCTTCTGCGTCGAGAGATTCCTCGCCCTGGGACGGATGCCCGCCATCCAGCAGATCGCCGGCGCTCGGGTCGCCATCCAGGGATACGGCAACGCCGGCCGTCACGCCGCCACCATCTTCCGCGACGCCGGAGCGAACATCGTGGCCGTCTCCGACACCAGGGGCGGGGTCGCCGACCCCAAGGGACTCGACCTCACCGCCGTGGAGACCACGAAGGACACGACCGGGTCGGTGGTGGGCACTCCGGGAACCCGGACCCTGGCCCCGCTCGAGGCCCTGGAGGTGGAGTGCGACATCCTGATTCCGGCGGCGATGGAGAATCAGATCACCACCGAGAACGCCCCCCGGATCAAGGCACCGCTGGTGGCCGAGGCGGCCAACGGTCCCACCACCCCGGGGGCGGACGAGATCCTGGCCGACAATGGTGTGATCGTGCTTCCCGACATCCTGGCCAACGCCGGCGGTGTGATCGTGTCGTACTTCGAGTGGGTGCAGAACCTACAGAACGAGCAGTGGGACGAGACCCGGGTCGACGACACGCTTCGTAAGTACATGTATCGGGCCACAGACGCGGTCATAGCCCGACTCGACGGGATGCTGGCCGACATGGAGACCTACCAGGCCCGCTGGCAGGAGATGCGCCCCGGGGCCTCACCGCTGCGCCGCCCCGATCACCGCATCGCCGCCGCCGTGGTGGCGGTGGGCCGCACCAAGGCGACCTCCGAAGCCAGAGGAGTGTGGCCGTAAGCCCGTCGCCCGTCTCCCGTCGCCCGATTCGGGAGTCGGGAGTGGGGCGCCGGGTAGCGGTCCTAGCCGACCGGCAGTTTGCTGAACACCCAGCGACGCAACCGCGGGTTCTTCCCCGAGTCCTCGGCCCGGTCTAGCGATTCGGTCAGCTTGCGACCCAGGTTGACCCCGATCCACCGCAGCGGCTCGGGCTCCCAGCGCCGCGGCCGGTGGCCCACCCAAGGGAGGCTCACCAGATCGGTATCGTCGCCGCGGACCAGGTCGCGCACCGTCTTCCCGGCCACCATGGCGGCGAGCACCCCGTTTCCGACATAGCCTCCCGCCACAATTCGATCCCCGTCGACGGTGATGGCGGGACGCCAATCCCGCCCGATCGCCAATGGACCGCCCCACTCCCCGACGACCCCGACCCCGGACAGCGCCGGGAAGAGATCGGCCATGGTTCTCTTGATCGAGTCGAAAGTTCGCCGGTCGTGGTCGAAGCCGGGCTCGATGCGCGACCCGTAGTGATACGGCGCTCCACGCCCTCCAAAGGCCAGCCGCCCGTCGGCGGTGCGCTGTCCGTAGATGATCAGCCGGCGTCCGTCGGAAAAGGTCTGGCGTCGGCCCAGGCCGATCGAGGACCACACCGCCTCGGGAAGCGGTTCGGTCATCACCATCAGCGAGTACACCGGGAGCGCCCGTCGGCGCTGTCCGGGAAGGGCGGCCCGGTAGGCCTCGACCGCCTGGATCACGCGCTCTGCTCGCACCATGCCCGCCGGTGTGCTCACCCCGCCGCTCACCGGGACCCCCGGAGTGCGCTCATAGATCGCCACCCCGCGGCGCTCGATCGCGGCCGCCAGCCCCACCACCAGACGAGCCGGATCGACCGCGGCACAGTGTGGGGTGTAAAGGGCGCCAAAGAGTCGGGACGGGGTGACGTGCTCCGCCGCGGCGGCGGCGTCCAGCCAGGCGACGTCGGCTTCGCCGATCCCGGC
>CAYTTU010000090.1:0-11712 GCA_964440905.1 uncultured Acidimicrobiia bacterium
ATGCGCGGGGCCAGGCCGACCGCGGCGGCACGGGTGAAGGTGTCGAGTCCCCCCTTGGCGACCGTATAGGAGAAGTGATCCGGGTAGGGACGCTGGGTGCGCCAATCGGACACGTTGACCACCACCCCGGGACGGTCCTCCGGTAGCGCCAAGGCAAACGCCTGGGTGACGAACACCGGCGCGGTCAGGTTCACTGCCACCGTCCGGCCCCACTGGTCGGGGGTCACATCGATGAGACGGTCCTCGGGGAAGACCGCGGCGGAGTTGACCAGCACCTGCACCGGCGACAAGTCGCCGGCCGCGGCGATCACGGCGGTCGGATCGGTTCCCAGGTCGCCCTGGACCATTTCCGCTCGCACTCCCAAGGCCCGGATCTCGGCGACCGTGGCCGTGGCAGCGTCTCCCGAGGAGCGGAAGTGGAGCAGCACATTGCATCCCTGCCCCGCCAGGCCGAGGGCGATAGCCTTGCCCACCCGGTGGGCGGATCCGGTGACCAAGGCGGTTACACCACGCAGGTCCATAGGCCCAGGCTATCGGTTGGCCCAGGGTGCGTGCCCAAACCAGGGGGCCGACTACCGTTTCTCCCGTGGAAACCGTCGATACGAGGCACGGCCGCTGGATACTGCCGCTCCTGGTGCTGGCAATGGTCGTGCTCACCTATACGTTCGTGAACAGCCTCGAGCCGTCCGACAACCCGACCGGGACTACCAGCGCCGAGCCGCCTTTCCCCACCGACGGCACCTCCTCTACCACCAGCCTGCCCCCCGAGATCGCATCGTTCATGGTGACGGTCGACATATTCGAGAACCAGGCGACGGCCTTCCGCGACGAGGTGCTGCTGATCAACGACGACTGGGACAATCGCCGGATCATCTTTGCCGAAGCCCGGACCGAGTTCCTGGCGGTGCAGTCCGAGCTCGAGGACTGGGAGAGTGCCGTCACCGAGGTGAGCGGGGTCCCGGCGTCGCTCGCCGAGGGGCACGTCAACCTGGTGATCGAAGTGGGCCACCTTTCCGCCAAGGTGGGCGACATCGTGCTCGGACTCGAGGCCCCCGACGACGGGACCGCCCGCCGCACCGCGGTAGCCGAATTCGAGGTGCACATGAGCGAGGTCCTGGCGGCGATCGAGGCAATCCGCACCACGGCGACGACGCCGACCACTGTCACCACGGTGGCGAGCTGAGGCACCAGGCACTAGGGCAAGCACGAGGAGCCTCGCCCATCGCCCATCGCCTCAGCAACTATCGGCCTGGCAACTGGAGACTGGGTACTGGGGACTTCCGTGGAGGGACTTCGGGCCCTAGTTGACCGGTCGTCTCCGGGAAATAATCGCTCCATGAGTTCTCGGAACGCCCGGGGTGGCTCCCGGCGGCGGGTCGCCGCCATCGCCGCCGTATCGGCCTTGACCATCACCCTGCCAGTGCTGCTGGGACTTCGCCTCGCCGCCGCGGAGTCGATCACGTTCCGCAGCGGCACCCAGGATCCGATCGTCGTGACCACGCTGCCCGGCGATCGCGGTGCCCTACCCGACCCCGTCGACCAGGGCACCGGCGAGGAGCCGGTGACGATCGAAGACGCCCTCACCCCACGTCCCGACGAGCTCACGCAGAGCCGCATCACCTGGCTGCGGGACGACGGATTCGGTGTGCCGGTGTCCAACGGTGGCACCATCGACCTGGGAGACGGATATGCGGTGATGGTCACCCTGAACCCGTATCCGCCGGTCAACTTCGACCCGGCAACGGTGGCTTACATGCTCACCCGTGATGGCGAGCCGGTCACGGGGGCGGCGATAACGGTGTCGTACGACATGCGCTTCATGTACCACGGCCCGTTCCTGGCGGACCTGGGCACCGGTGCGGATGGCACATTCACCTCCACCCACAACTTCTTCATGTTCGGCCCGTGGCAGATCGACGTGACCGCCACCCCACCGGGGGCCGGGCCGCTCACCTTCTCGCTTTCGATATATGTCTGGCCCACCAGTTGAGGAGAGACGACCCATGACCACGGTGCAAGAACGGCCCCAGACGGAGGCTCCGAACCCGAAGCCGCAGCGCGACCGCGCTCTGGAGCGCAAGCTCGGAGTGTTCGCCCTGGCGCTGTTCCTGGTGGGAGGGTTGTCGCTGGGCCTGCTGCTCACCAACACCGCCGGGGACAACACACGGCCCGACGCCACCGCCCTCACCCAGCCGGACGTCACCGAACGTCTGGTGCGGAAACTGGCTACCTCGGAAGCCGAGATCGAGGTCCTCTACACGCCGGGCTGGTACTTCGAGTGGAGCGCCCGCTCCGAACCCGAAGTCGATGGTGTGGCGATCGGCTTCTTCATCTTCGAGACGCTTCATGAAGGGGTGCTCGATGCCGAGCTGCCCAGGCTGGTCGTTTCCTCCGACGGCAACCCCCTGGTGCCGATCCGGGTCGCCTCGCTCGACAACTCTGAGCACCATCGCGTGACCCAGGTGCTCTACGCCGCCGAGACTGAGGACGGCTTCCGCCTCGTCCGGGACGGCGACGAGCTGGTGGTCGAAATCGACGGCGTCCTCAGCGGCGCCTTGGTGTGGAGCCTCGACGACTCGTTCGGTGCGGATCTCATCGGGGACAACGCCTCGATGGGGATCGTATCTGGCAAGCTCACCATCCCGGCACTGCTGGCGATCTTCGGCGGGATGCTGGCGGCGCTGTCGCCGTGCCTGCTGCTCCTCACCATGTACTACACCGCGGTGCTCTCTGGAACCACGGCGGGTACCGCCGGCATGGCCAAGGCCTCGAACCGGGTGATCACCACCAGCCTGGCCTTCGTTCTCGGCTTCGCCCTGATCTACACGTCGGGAGGGGTGTTCGCCGGCTGGGTCGGTGAGTCGGTGAGCCGACTGGACACGGTCGGAGAGTGGTCCAAACCGATCTCGATGATCGCGGGAGCGATCGTCATCATCCTCGGCATTCGTATGGCCGCTCAGACCCGGGTGCCCCTGGTGTGCAAGATGCCGGGATTCAATCGCCCCTCGAAGAGCGGGTTCCTGGGGTCGCTCGCCATGGGAGGCACCTTCGCGGTGGGATGCCTCTCCTGCTTCAGCGCGACAGTCCTGTCGGCCCTGCTGCTCTACGCAGGTGCCACCGGATCTGCCCTGACGGGTGGCCTCATCATGCTCACCTTCTCGGCGGCGACCGGTCTGGTGTTCGTTCTCGCTGCCTACCTGGCGGCCCGGGCGGTCCCGGTGGCCGGGGTCATGGATCGCGCCCGACCCTACATCGGTGGCATCAGTGCCGCAGTGATGATCCTCCTCGGCTTGCTCATGCTCACTTACAACTTCCATAAGTTCACCGGTTGGATCTACACGCTGTGGAGCTGACCATGACCGGAAACCGGGAACGACTGGTAGAGGCAGCGAGCGAGCTGCTCCACGAGCATCCCTATCACGCTGTCGGAGTGCAGACCCTGTGCGACCGCGCCGGGGTGCGCAAGGGGAGCTTCTATCACTTCTTCCAGTCCAAGGAGGAGCTCACCATCGCCGCGGTGGAGCGAGCATGGGCTGCTTACCGGCAGGGTTTCACCGCGCTGCCGCTGGACGACTACCCGGTGGAGAAGCGGCTCCGCCTCATTGTCGACAACTGCCTCGCATCTCCTCTGGTCTACTCACTCGACCATGAACGGCTGGTGGGCTGTCCGTTCGGACGGTTGGCGGCTTCGATCACCGAGGAGGAGCCCGAGTTGCGGGATCGCCTCGCGGCGATATTCACCGAGTGGCTCGGGCTGATCGCAGCTGCCTGCGACGGCGACCACCAGGTCGCATGGTCGACATTGGCCGAGATCCAGGGCACCTTGCTCATGCGAGCGACCCTGCGGCCGGCGGAGCTGTCCGGGTCGTGAGCCGTCGCCTCACCCAGGTGGCACTGATCGCGGCGCTGTTTGTCGCGGTAACGAGTTCACCGGCTTGGGCGGACCCCGCGGTGCCCACCAACTACCGCTCCCGGGTGACGGACATGGATCCCCGGCCCGATGGCCTGGCCATCCAGGTGACCGGCGGCGATGCTTTCCTGGTGGCGGCGGTGGGGCCGGGCCACACCCTCGAGGTGCCGGGGTACTTCGGCGAGCCATACCTGCGCTTCGATCCCGACGGCACCGTGTGGCGCAATGAGCGCTCGCCGGCACGACACATCAACGTGGCGCGCTACGGGGTGACCCTCCCACCGGAAGCCGACGCCACCGCTTCGCCAGAGTGGATCAAGGTCGGTGGCGGTGGCCGTTACGCCTGGCACGACCATCGCACCCACTGGATGAGCCGTGACCTTCCGCCGACCATCACCGGAGATCGCGCCCAGCTCATCTTCCCCTGGGAGTTCCCCGTTGCTTTCGATGGGGCGGAGGTGCTGGTCCACGGTGAACTGGTGTGGTTCCCTTCAGAGAATCCTGTTGGGCCGCTGTTTCTGGGCCTGCTCGGCCTGATTCCTCTGGCGTGGTGGCGGCGGGGCAGAACGGCGCTGATGGCGGCTCATCTCGGGGTGCTGGGGGCGGTGGCGTTGTTCCTCGCCACGATGCAGTACGCCGCCACCCCCGTGGACCGCGGACTGGCCGTGGAATTGGTCTTGCCCGCAGCCGCGGTGGTCCTGGCGCTGGGCTCCTTGGTTCTCGAGCGACATCCCATCCGGGCGGTGGCGGCCCGGTTCCTTGCCGCCATTGCCCTGGTGATCTGGGGATGGTTCGCCGTGGCGACGCTCACTGCTCCGGTGCTTCCGTCCAGCCTCCCCCCGTCGGTGGAGCGCACCCTGGTGGCGATGGTGCTGGTGAGCGGTGCCGTCCTTGCAGTACTTCAGGTGTGGGGGATGGTTGCGAGACGACAAACCACAGACCACAGACAACAGACAGAAGTCACGACCAGCGGATAGCAAAACGGGGCACCGGCCGTAGACGAGTGTCGGTGACTACCGTTCCCGGGCCGAAGTGGAGTCTTGATCTGTCTGTCATCTGTCATCTGTCGTCTGACATCTCAGGAGCAGGCCAGCTCGATCGCACACCGTCGTGATCGCCGCTTTCCTCATCTCACTCACCCTGCTCGGGTACACGTACCTCGGCTACCCATTGTTGATGCGGCTCGCCAGCCGGAAGCACCGCCGCAACCCCGCGGTGGCGGAGCCGGTCGAACTGCCGTCGGTGACCGTGATCGTCCCGGCGCGAAATGAGGCGGCTGCGATCGGTGCGAAGGTCGCAAACGTGCTCGAGCTCGACTATCCGCATCATCGGCTGGAGCTGATCGTCGTCTCCGATGCCTCCACCGACGGCACCGACACCGTGGTGGGCGGGGTGAGCGACAAGCGGGTGCGCCTGCTCCGCCTGTCCCAGCATGGTGGCAAGGTGGCGGCGCTGCGTGCCGGGGTTGGCGCCGCCACTGGGTCGATCCTGGCGTTCTCCGACGCCACGGGACGGCTCGACCGCGCCAGCCTGCGATCGTTGGTCGCCCGGTTCTCGGACCCGGCAGTCGGAGCGGTCACCGGCCGGGTGTTGTTCGAGCCCACCGGCCGCGGCGGCGCGGTGGGTGAGGGAGAACGCACCTACTGGTCGTACAACAGCAGCCTGCTCCAGGCCGAGAGCGATCTCGCCTCTGTCACCTCGCTCTCCGGGACGTTCTTCGCGGTGCGGGCCGGTTTGTTCCCCATCGACATGCCCGAGGACCTGGCCGAAGACCTGGTGGTTCCGCTGACGGTCGTGGACAAGGGTCGAAGGGCGGTACTCGAGCCGCGAGCGGTGTGCCGGGAGGAAGCGGTCGCCGATGAAGGACAGGAGCTTCGCAAGCGGGCTCGCATAACGCTGCAGAACATTCGGGGCCTGGTGTGGGGAAAGCGGATGCTGAATCCGTTCCGTCATGGACGATTTGCGCTGTTCCTCATCTCCCACAAGATGCTGCGTATTCTCGCCCCGGTGCTCCTGGTGGTTGCGGCGTTCTGCAACCTGTTGCTGCTCGGGCGCCACTGGTTCTTCACGGCGAGCGCCCTCGGCCAGGCATCGTTCTATGCCGTCGGGGCGCTCGCCGGCCCGCTCCGACTGCGCCGGTTCGGCGCCGCCAACGCCATCCACTTCTTTTGCCTGTCGAACCTCGGCGTGGCCATCGGGATCGTCCGCTTCATCGGGGGACGCCGCGCGACGCGGTGGGAAACGGAGCGAGGCGGCTCAGCCGCTGAACCGGGCGGCATCGACCAGACCGCGCCGGCGGGCGACGAACAAGGCGGCTGACGCCACGACACCGACGATGCCGCCCCCGATCACCGCGGCGGGCCACGGGGCCACGTCGAGCCGCGAAACCACCCAGGCGGCACCCCATCCCGCTCCCACCAGGAGCGACCACAACGGCAGCGTCGACCACCAGTAGCGGCCGACCGGCATCCCGAGTCCGCGGCCGATCACCACCACCTCGACGATCGCCTCGATCGTGACGAAGGAGGCGATGGCGGCGGCGATGGCGGTGGCATCGGCATCGGCACCGAGCGTGGCGCCGACTGCCAGCGCCACCAGGGCGCTTCCGACCGCCCGAATCGTGATCACCCCGGCCCAACGACGGAAATGCCCCCTCACCTTGAGCAGTTGCTCGACGGCTGCCTGGACCGCCTGCCCGGGAGCCACCGTGGCGAGCAGCATCATCGTGGGGACTGCCGCCTCCCAGCGTCCCCCCCACAGGATCTCCTCGATCGGAAACAGCGCTGCGATCAGGGTGGCCGCCACCGCCCCGCCTCCGATGGTGAGCAGCACCCCAGCCCGCTGCACTCCGGCTTCCTGCCGCCCCGGATCATCGGGGATCTGCGCCAGCGCCGGGTAGAGCACATTGCGCGCGACACCGGTGAGCAGCTCGTTCAGCCGCACCACCAGCTGATAACCGAAGTAGTAGATGCCGATCACCTCGGTGCGCACGAACAGCCCAAGCATGAGGAAGTCGAGGCGCCCGGTGGCATCGACCGCCACCTCGCCCGCCACCGGCCACGCGAGCATCGCGGCGGCTTGTCGGGTCCCGACCGCGGCGGGTGCCGCGACCCGGCGCTCGCGGCGCGACAAGAACCACAGGAACCCCGCCAGCACCACCGCGTTCACCTGGAGACCGACGACCAGGCTCAACGCTCCGGCCCCGGAGTCGGCCATGACGATCGCGACCACGTAGTGCGCCGTCGCCGCAGCGAACAGAGCCACCGCCACACCGCGAAATCGCAGATGAGCCTGGAGCAGTGCTGTGGTGATGGCGGTGAACGGCTTGAGGACGAAGGCCCCGGCGGAGATCAGCAGCAGACCGGTGAGAGCGGGTTCGTCGAGCACCTTTGCGGCGAGGGGGGCTGTTGCCGCCATGAGAGCCGCCGACGCCAGCGCTGCCAGTATCCCGACCCGGAACACCGGAGAGCGCAGACCCGAGATCTCGACGGGGGTGCGCTGCGACATCAGCGTCCTTATCCCGAAGTTGCCCACACTGCTGAACAGCAGCGAGATGGACACCACCAGAGCGAAGACCCCGAAGTCGCGCGGGGTGAGGATCGCAGCCAGAATCACCTGGGCGACCAGCCCCACCAGGATCTGCGCCACCAGGCTCCCCCCCATCCACATCGCTCCCCCCGCCGCGGTGCGACCCAGTGAAGGCGCGGTGGACAGACTCACTGCTCGGGTGACCGGTAATGGCCGGCCACCAGGCGATCAAGGAAGGCGAGGCCGCGGAAGGCGAAGAACACTCCGAAGGCCAGGAACAGAGCAAGCAGCATGGCGTAGCCGGAAGGTAGGTGGGAGAGCACGATCGCCATTGCCCCCGAATAGGCGCACAGGAACCACATCACGAACACCACATGGCGGTGCGACAGCCCGATCCGGAGCAGACGGTGGTGGATGTGGTCGCTGTCACCGTGGAAGACCGACTGTCCGCCGACCGCACGCCGGACGAAGGCGATCACGCTGTCAGAGATGGGGACCGCCAATGCCACGAGTGGAAACAGGAGTGTGATTGCCGCGGTACCTTTGCGGTTCTCCAGAAGCGCCACTGCGGCCAACAACAGCCCGAGAAAGCCGCTGCCGGTATCGCCCATGAACACCTTCGCCGGTGGAAAGTTGTATCGGAGAAACCCGAATGTGGCCCCAATCACAGCCGAGGCGATGAACATCACGTAGAAGTCGCCGCTGGTGCGGGCGGAGAACCACAGAGTCACCCCGGCGATGAATACCGCTCCGGTGGCGAGACCGTCGATTCCGTCGATCAGGTTGATGGCGTTCACCACCACCAGCACCCAGATGATGGTCAATGGCAGGTTGAATACCCCGGTCTCGATCGGGTCGCCAAACGGGTTAGTGAGGAGCGGTACACCGAGCCCATACGCGTAGAGCACGCAGGCGGCTGCCACCTCACCGGCGATCTTCCACCACGGGTTCAGCGCTTTGATGTCGTCCACGACGCCGAGGAGCAACACGATCGCCGCTGCCAGCGTGATCCCGATCAGCGGCCGCGCGTCGAGAGTGGTGCGGGCCGCATCCGATACCAGACGCGCTCCCCAGGCAACCCCGAGGATCGCCACCGCCATCGCCAGCCCACCGGCGGTGGGTACCGGTTCGGTGTGGATCCGGCGCGGCCCGGGGCGATCCACCACCCCGAGCCGCCGCGCCGCCGCCATCACGACCGGGGTCAGCGCAAAGGAGATGATGAAGGCGGAGCCGGCGAGCAGCACCGAGTACGGGATGCGCATCGAACGAGAGGGTAATGGGTCGCGTCCGGTCGGCTCTTGAGTTCCTAGTTACCAGTTACCAGTTGAGTCACCAGACACAGAGCCAATAGCCAATAGCCGGCTACCGCTCAACAGTCGTAATACAGCATGAACTCCCACGGGTGGGGACGCAGCCTGACCGGATCGAGTTCGTGGGCTCGCTTGTAGCCGATCCAATCCCGGATCAGTCCCTCCGTGAAGACGTCACCGGCGAGTAGGTACTCGTGGTCGGCCTCGAGCGCCGCCAACGACTCCTCCAGCGAACCGGGAACCGTGGGGACTTTGGCCAGCTCCTCAGGGGGCAAGTCGTACAGGTCCTTGTCCACCGGAGCCCCGGGGTCGATCCGGTTGGCGATGCCATCGAGTCCGGCGAGGAGCATGGCGGCAAAGGCCAGGTAGGGATTGGCCGACGGGTCGGGACACCGGAACTCGAGCCGCTTCAGTTCGGGACGCCGGCTCACCACCGGGATCCGGATCGCCGCCGAGCGATTCCGCTGGCTGTACACGAGGTTCACCGGTGCCTCGTAACCAGGCACGAGGCGCCGGTATGAGTTGGTCGTCGGAGCCGCCCACGCCATCAACGACGGGGCATGCTTGAGCAGTCCACCGATGTAGTACCGGGCCATGTCGGAGAGGCTGGCGTACCCCTTCTCGTCGTAGAAGAGCGGCGTGCCGTCGAGCCACAGGCTCTGATGGCAATGCATCCCCGAGCCGTTGTCCTGAAAGATCGGCTTGGGCATGAACGTCACGGTCTTGCCGTACTCCCACGCCGTCGACTTGACGATGTACTTGAACAGCGTCACACGATCGGCCGTCTGCAGCAGGGTGCCGTAACGGATGTCGATCTCCGACTGGCCAGCGGTGCCCACCTCGTGGTGCTGCACCTCCACGGGGATTCCCGCCGCGGCCAGGCGCGCTGCCATCTCGGAGCGGAGGTCCTGGAAGTGATCGGTGGGAGGAACCGGGAAGTAGCCCTCCTTGTACCCCGGCTTGTAGCCGAGGTTGCCCCCCGGTTCCTCGCGACCGCTGTTCCACGCCCCCTCCTCCGAATCGATCTCGAAGTACGCGGTGTGCTGCCGCTGGTCGTAGCGCACCGAGTCGAAGATGTAGAACTCCGCCTCAGGGCCCCAGTACGACGTGTCGGCGATTCCGGTGCTCCTCAGATAAGCCTCGGCCTTCGAGGCGACATACCGGGGGTCCTTCTCATATGGCTGGCCGGTGATCGGGTCGCGCACCCAGCAGTACAGGATCATCGTCCGCCGATCGCGGAATGAGTCCTCCACCGCGGTGCTTGGATCGGGGAACAACAGCATGTCCGACTCCTGGATGGCCTGAAAGCCGCGTATCGACGATCCGTCGAAACCAAAGCCTTCCTCGAACGATGCGGGAGTCAGTTCGGCAGCGGGAACGGTGAAGTGCTGCACCTGTCCGGGGAGATCGCAAAACCGCAGATCGACGAACTCGTAGGCGCCGTCGGCCAGCATCTTGATCACGTCCTTGGACCCGGGCATGGGCTGCTCCTGTTCTGTGCGCACGATTCGACCCAGTGTTCTACCCGAGGGGGATTTCATGACCGTTGCCGCTGTATGAACGCTGTGTTACAGACCGCCATCGACGGTTCCCACGCGGGAATCTCCCCCGTAGCATGCCGCGCCGGAGGTCGACCCATGGGCAAGCAAGAGGAATACGTCCTGCGCACCGTCGAGGAGCGCGGCATTCGCTTCATCAGGTTGTGGTTCACCGACGTGCTCGGCTACCTGAAGTCGTTCGCCATCACCCCGGCCGAGCTCGAAACAGCCTTCGACGAAGGGATGCAGTTCGACGGGTCGGCAATCGACGGCTTCTCGCGAGTGCAGGAGGCGGACATGCTCGCCCACCCCGACGCCACGACGTTTCAGATCCTTCCGTGGCGCGACGACCACGCCGGTGTGGCGCGGATGTTCTGCGATCTGACCACCCCGGATGGCGAACCCTTCGAGGGCGATCCCCGTTCGGTCCTGAAGCGCAACCTGCGCCGCGCCGCCGATCTCGGTTACACCTTTTACGTCGGGCCGGAGGTGGAGTACTTCTACTTCGCCGACTCCGGACCTGAACCGAAGACCCTCGACCGCGGTGGCTACTTCGATCTCACTCCGCTGGACGTCGCCCAGGAGTACCGCCGTCACACGATCATGATGCTGGAGAACCTCGGCATCCCCGTGGAGGCGTCACACCACGAAGTGGCCCCGTCTCAGCACGAACTCGATCTGCGGTACACCGACGCCCTCACCATGGCCGATGCATTGATGACCACCCGCCTGGCGGTCAAGGAGGTGGCGCTGCAACACGGCATCCACGCCACCTTCATGCCCAAGCCGCTCGAGGCGTACGACGGAAGCGGACTCCACCTGCACTTGTCTCTCTTCGAAGGCGACAGCAACGCCTTCCACGAGGCCGGGGCGGAGTACGGGCTATCCCGGGAAGCGCAGGGGTTCATCGCCGGGCTGTTGCGCCACGGGCGGGAAATCACCGCGGTCACCAACCAGTGGGTCAACTCGTACAAGCGGTTAGTGACCGGGTTCGATGCTCCGGTGTGGATCACCTGGGCGCGCAACAACCAGTCGGCGCTGGTACGGATCCCCACTCCAAAGAAGGGGAAGCCTTCGAGCACCCGCGTCGAGTACCGCTCCCCCGACCCGGCGTGCAACCCCTACCTGGCCCTCTCGGTGATCCTGGCCGCCGGGCTGGCCGGGATCGAGGGCAAGTACCCGCTTCCCGGGGAGATCGCCCATGACGTATCGGGGTTGTCGACGGCACAGCTGGCCGGCGCCGGGGTGGAACGGATCCCGGGCAACCTCGCCGCGGCGCTGGACGCAATGGAGTCGTCGGAGCTGGTGGCGGCGGCACTGGGTGAGCACCTCTTCGAGTGGTTCCTGCGCAACAAGCGGGCCGAGTGGGACCGCTATCAGCGCCATGTGAGCCGCTACGAGTTGGAGGAGTATCTGCCGGTCTTGT
>CAYTTU010000091.1:0-3211 GCA_964440905.1 uncultured Acidimicrobiia bacterium
CTCACCCTGGAGCGGATGCGTCTGCTCACCATCGATGCGGATCTCGCCTCCCGGCACTACGCCGAGCACAGCAGCAAGCCCTTCTTCGGCGAGCTGGTGGCATTCATCACCGGTGGCCCGGTGGTGGCCATGGAATGGTCCGGTCCCGGTGCGGTGGCGATCGTGCGCACCCTGATGGGTCCCACCAACCCCGCCGAGGCGCCCCCGGGAACCCTGCGGGGCGACTTCGGCACCGTGATCACCGAGAACATCGTTCACGGCTCGGATTCGACCGACAGCGCCGCCCGTGAGTTGACGCTGTTCTTTGGGTGACCGACGCCCGACGCCCGACTCCCGACGCCCGACTCCCGCACCGAACCCCTGGTCTTTTCGAGCATCTTGCTTCCGGCCTGCGGTCTCCGGTCTAAGGTCTCTGGCCTCCGGTTTCCGGTCTCTGGCCTCAGGTCTCCGGCTTCCGGCTTCCCGTCTCCGGCCTCCGGTTTCGGGTAGCGGGTATCGGGCATCGGGTATCGCCCCCGTCCTCCGGCGCCTCTCCGAACTAGCCATTTCGCGGGGTTACACTCCCTATCAACCCACCGGGAAATCCTGAACTTTGGTCACAAATCTGGCGTCGCTGGCCACCCGCGACATGGCAATCGACCTCGGCACTGCCAACACGTTGGTCTACGTGCGCGGCCAGGGGATCGTGCTCAACGAACCCTCGGTGGTGGCCATCAACACCCGTGACAACCGGGCTCTCGCTGTCGGTCTCGAGGCGAAGCGGATGATCGGCCGGACTCCCTCCCATATCCAGGCAATCCGCCCGCTGCGGGACGGGGTGATCGCCGACTTCGACATCACCGAGAAGATGCTGCGCTATTTCATCAAGAAAGTGCAGCCCCGTCGCTGGGCCCGCCCCCGCATCATCATCTGCGTCCCCTCGGGGATCACCGGTGTCGAGCGGCGCGCCGTCGAGGAGGCCGCCTATCACGCCGGTGCCCGACGGGCCTACACCATCGAGGAGCCGATGGCGGCTGCCATTGGGGTGAACCTCCCCGTCCATGAGCCCACCGGCTCGGTGATCGTCGACATCGGCGGCGGTACCACCGAGGTTGCCGTCATCTCCATGGGTGGAATCGTCGTATCACGCAGCGCCCGCATCGCCGGCGACGAACTCGACGAGGCGATCGTGAACTGGGTGAAGAAGGAGTACAACCTGCTGCTCGGCGACCGCACCGCCGAGCAGTTGAAGATGGCCATCGGGTCGGCTTGGCCGTTCTCCGACGAGCCCAACGCCGAGATCCGGGGCCGCGATCTCGTGACCGGTCTTCCCAAGACGGTTGTCATCACTGCCGGCGAAGTTCGTGAAGCCATCGAAGAGCCGGTGGCCGGAATCGTCGACGCCGTCAAGTTCTGCCTCGACAAGACGCCACCCGAGCTGTCGGCGGACGTGATGGAGCGTGGCATCGTCATCACCGGGGGAGGGGCGCTGCTGCGCGGCCTCGACGTGCGCATCGCCAACGAGACCGGGACCCCCGTCGTCACTGCCGAGAACCCGCTGCATTCCGTGGTGCTCGGATCGGGCGCCTGCCTGGAGGACTTCGACATGCTCCAGGACGTGCTCACGACGACGGCGGGAACCCTCTGAGAGCCAGCGAATGGGCTCGCCCCGGGATGAAACCCGCGAACTATTCGCTGACGCTCTGACAGGGGGCCGCTGATGTGGCGGCCGAGGAACGTCGACCGCCCCACAGGGGTGTTCATCGGACTGGTGGTCATCTCCCTGGTGCTGGTCACGTTCGACCTGCGCGCTGAAGGGGCCGGCTTGGGCTCGACGCTGCGTGACGGCACCCAGGCCCTGTTCTCCCCGGTGCAGAGCGCCTTTGTGGCGGTGGGACGCCCGGTCGCAGATTTTCTCGATGCCGCCAGCGACCTGTTCAGCCTGCGCGAAGAGAACCGTCGGCTGCGCGACGAGGTCGCCGGCCTCGAGGCCCAGGTCAGGGAATCCGAGAGCATCCGTATCCGGGTGCGGGAGCTCGAGGCCCTGCTCGGGGTGGATCCCCCGGAAGGGATCGACACCATCGCGGCGCGAGTTCTCGCCATCGGGGTATCCGAGTTCGATCACCTCCGCGTGATCGACAAGGGGAGCAACGACGGGGTCGGTCTCGATATGCCGGTGGTCGACGAGGGTGGTCTGGTGGGGCGGGTGGTGGCCGTCACTGGCGAGACCGCTCGGGTGATCCTGATCACCGACCCGACGATGGTGATCGCGGTTCGGGTGGAGCGCACCGGAGAGACCGGGGTGCTGCGGGGGCGGGGGAGTGGTCCGATGACGCTGGAGATGTTCAACACCGATGCTGCGGTTGTGGCCGGCGACCTGTTGGTCACGGCCGACGGGCGGTTCCCCGCCGGGATTCCGGTGGCCGAGGTGCTCGAGTCGGCGCGCTCCGAGGTCGGCTTCGCCCTGCGCTCGACGGCGTCGCCGGCGGCGCAGATCACGCGGGTCGACTTCGTGAGGATCCTGGTCTTCACCCGGGACGATGCCGTCGTCGAGGGCTTCGAGGGCGGGAACAGGCTTCCGCTGCAGCCTCCGGCGGATCCCTCCGGTCCCGCCGAGGGTGAGACCGAGACCCCGCCGACGACCACCACCACGACAACGACCACTGTGCCGGGATCCTCGACCACGGCTCCCGGGATCGAACCGTGAAGCTGCGCCGCGCCGCGGCCACCGTGGCGGTGGTGATCGCCGCGGTGGCGATTCAGACGACGATGTTTGGCCGTCTTCGCCTCTTCGACAGCGCCCCGGCTCTGGTCGTACTGGTGGTGATGGCCTACGCCCGCTATCTCCCCGCCGAGTACGCCTTGCTCACCGGATTCTGCGCCGGCCTGTTTCAGGACCTGCTGGCGGAGAGTCCGCTCGGTCTGTGGGCCCTGGTGCTCACTTCGGTCGCGTTCGGCGTGCTGCGCTTCCGCGATCGACTCGATGACGAGTTCGGATACCTCGGGCCGTTCGTGTTCCTCATCAGTCTGGGTGGTCTCGCACTATTCGCGGTCCTCGGTACGATCTTCGGCGAGAAGACACTCGCCGATGCCGGCATCCTCAAGAAGGTCGCTCTCCCTGCTTTGTACAACGTGATCCTCGCTCCACTGGTCTTGCGGGTAGTGCCGTTCTCCCTCGGGGTGAGCCGGTATCGCGACACCGCGTTCCGGCTGTGAGGATCGGCTGGCGTCT
>CAYTTU010000092.1:0-2774 GCA_964440905.1 uncultured Acidimicrobiia bacterium
GGGATGCTGGAACATCTCCAGGACGACGCGGTGCGCGACGCCGCGGTGGGCGGCCCAATCGAGCGCGAGGACGCCCGCGACGGTGCCCGCGACGTCGCTCGATTCCGCAAGCTGGTGGTGGAGTTGTCCAGCCAGATCGACACCCTGGACGCGAAGCGAGCCAAATTGCTGGCAGACCTCGGCATCTGACTGTCTGGCTGTTGGCTGTCAGCCGTCAGCGACAGTTCGGTGACGAACCTCTGGCTGACGACTGTCGACTGTCGACTGACGACTCGCTCCACCTACCATCGCCCGCAATGCCCACCCTGGCCCTGCTCGACGGCCACAACCTGGCGTACCGCGCCTTCTTCGCCCTCCCCGCCGATCTGGCGACGCCGAGCGGTCAGGTGACCAACGCGGTGTTCGGGTTCACCTCGATGGTGATCAAGCTGCTGGGCGAGGAGAAGCCCGACGCCATCGCCGTGGCTTGGGATAGCCCGCAGCAGACGTTCCGCGCCGAGCGCTACGCCGAATATAAGGCGCAGCGCCAGGCGGCCCCCGACCTGTTTCGCAGCCAGCTCCCGTTGATCCACGAGGTGGCCGACGTACTGCGCCTGCCTCAGATCACCCATCCCGGCTGGGAGGCCGACGACATCATCGCCACGGTGGCCCGGGCGGCGGCGGCCGCGGGTTGGGAGGTGCTGGTGGTGTCGGGGGACCGCGACGCCTTCCAGTTGGTGAACGACAACATCCGGGTGTACTACCCGCTGCGGGGCATCACCGAGACGGTGATCGCCGACAACGCCTACGTCACCGAGCGGTTCGGGATCACCCCGCAGCAGTACCCCGACTACGCCGCACTGCGCGGCGACTCCTCGGACAACCTTCCTGGCGTCCCCGGGGTGGGGGAGAAGACCGCCTCGCGCCTGGTCGCCTCGTACGGCGGGCTCGAAGGGATCTACGACCATCTCGAGGAACAGACCCCCAAGCTGCGTTCGAGCCTGGAGGAGTGGCGCGACCAGGTGTTCCTCAACCGTGAGCTGTCGCGGCTGGTGGACGATCTGCCGGTGGAGACCGACCCCAACGAACTGCGACTCGGCCCCTGGGATCCCCAGGAGGTGCGGGAGGTGTTCGACGCCCTCGCCTTCCGCGTCTTGTGGCAGCGGCTCCAGGAGTTGGGCGGCGGCGAGGCCGAGGCGGAAGAGACCCTGGAGGCCGAGGTGGTTGCGGGCTCCGGCGCCGAGGCGCTGGGCGCCGCCGGCGCCGGGATGCTGGCAATCGAACCGGTATGGGAAGGCGCCGACCTGGTCGGGCTGGCGGTGGCGCGGCCCGAGGGGGCGACCTTCGTGTCGTTCGACCGCCTTGGTCCCTTGGTCGGCGCATTGGCGGACCCGAAACGACCCAAGGCGGTGCACGACGGCAAGCCGCTGCTGCGCGCCCTGCTCGACGCCGGGATGGATCTGGCCGGGGTGGAGTTCGACACGATGCTCGCCGCCTTCGTCATCAACCCCGACGCCGGCCGCCAGGAACTCTCCGACCTGGCGGGGCGGGTGCTCGGTCTGGAGATCTCGCCGGCGGAGAGCAAGTCAGCGGTGGCGCAGGGCACGCTCGACTTCAGCGGCGGCGGTGCCCCCGACCTGGAGGGGGCGGCGCGGCGGGCGACTGCCATCTCTCGTCTGGTTGAGCCGCTGCGCGAACAGTTGGTGGCACGGGGCGGTGAGCGCCTGTTCACCGACGTGGAACTGCCGCTGGTACGGGTGCTGGCACGCATGGAACAGTCCGGGATCGCGGTCGACCGCGGTTATCTGGAGGAACTCGGGGAGAGCCTGCGCGACCGGCTCGCCACCCTGGAGAAGCAGATCTATCAGGCGGCGGGCGAACCCTTCAACATCAACTCGACCCTGCAGCTGCGCGAGGTGCTCTACGAGCGGCTCGGGCTACCGGTGCAGAAGAAGACCGCCAAGGGCCAGCCGTCCACCGACGCCGCCACGCTGCAGAAGCTGGCCGACCAGCATCCGGTGGTGGAGCACCTGCTGCGCTACCGCGAACTGGAGAAGCTGCGCTCCACCTATGTCGACGGGTTGCTGCCGCTCATCGCCGCCGACGGGCGGATCCACTGCATCTTCAATCAGAGTGGAGCCGCCACCGGTCGGATCTCGTCGGAACAGCCCAACATGCAGAACATCCCGGTGCGCTCCGAGGAGGGGCGCACCATCCGCCGGGCGTTCGTGGCCGCTCCGGGACACCGCTTCGTCGTGGCGGACTACAGCCAGATCGAGCTGCGCATCCTGGCCCACATGTGCCGCGACGAGGCCCTGGTTGCTGCATTCCGCGACGGGCACGACATCCACACCGAAACCGCCCGCCGGGTGTTCGGAGTGTCGGCGGCCGGGGTGACCACCGAGATGCGCCGTCGGGCCAAGACGATCAACTTCGGGCTGCTCTACGGCATGGAGGCCTATGGGCTGGCGCAGCGCCTCGAGATCCCTCAGGACGAAGCCCGGGAGCAGATGGCGGCCTACTTCGCCCAGTTCCCCGGGGTGGAGGACTACATGTCCTCGATCGTGGTCGAGGCGCGCAACCGCGGCTACACCGAGACGATCATGGGGCGGCGCCGCTACCTGCCCGAATTGGTGTCCGGCAACTTCCGGGAGCGCCAGGCGGCGGAACGGATGGCGCTCAACGCCCCGATCCAGGGCTCGGCGGCCGACATCATCAAACAGGCGATGATCGTTCTCGACACCGCCCTCGACGAGCACGAGGCGGCGATGCTGCTTCAGGTTCACGACGAACTC
>CAYTTU010000093.1:0-7950 GCA_964440905.1 uncultured Acidimicrobiia bacterium
TCAGTCTTCCTTGTCGGCGTGCTTGAACATCCGCAGCATGCGGTCGGTGATGAGGAACCCGCCGACGACGTTGGTCATGGCGCAGCCGACGGCGATGGCTCCCAGGATCGATGCCACCAGTCCATGTCCCGAGCCGGCCACTACCAGCGACCCCACCAGCGAGATGCCGGAGATGGCGTTGGTCGCCGACATCAGCGGGGTGTGCAGCAGTGGCGGCACCCGGGTGATGACCTGATAGCCGACGAACCCGGCAAGCACGAACACATAGACCTGGAGGACGTCAGTCACGGTGGCTGAGGATAGGGGAGGCTCCGCCGCCGCCCGCCGCGGTAGCCCGTCGCCCGACGCCCGACGCCCGACGCCCGCCGCCCGACCCTCCGATCTGGTATCGGGTCTCGGGTCTCGGGTCTCGGGTATCGGGTCTCGGGTATCGGGTATCGGGTCTCGGGTATCGGTCTCCGGCCTCCGGCCTCCGGTTCTGGATCGGGTATCGGGTGTCGGGTGTCGGGTGTCGGGTGTCGGGTGTCGGGTGTCGGGTATTTCGGGTATCGGGCATCGGGCATCGGGCATCCGGTACCCTTGCTGCCTCAGCACCTGAGGGGGTGTCATGTCCACCGCAGACACGATCAAGGAACAGCTCGACGCCGCCGTGGCTCCGCACCGGCTGCTCGACCATCCGTTTTACCGCGCCTGGCGCCAGGGCACTCTTCCCCTGGAGGCGGTGCGCACCTATGCCGCCGAGTACGGGTCGCTGATCGCCACCATCGACCTCGGCTGGGAGATGGTGGGCAAGTCGGATCACGCGGTCGAGGAGCGGGAGCATGCCCGACTGTGGGAACGATTTGCCGGTGAGCTGGGCACGACGATCTCCGCTCCCCGGATCCCGGAGGTGGCGGCGATGCTCACGACGGCACGTCGCCTGTTCGCCGAACCGGAGACCGCGTGGGGGGCGCTGTACTCATTCGAAGCGCAGCAGCCCGACACCGCAGCTGAAAAGCTCGCCGGTCTCGACTCCCATTACGGGATTGCCGCCGACTCGGACGCCGCCGAGTACTTCCGGGTGCACGCCGCCGTATACGACGAGGCCGAGCAAATCGTGACCGCGCTCGAGGGATACGGTGGTGAGGGCCCGGCGGTGGCGGCATGCGCCGAGATGTCGCAGTCCTTGTGGGATGCCCTCAGCGGCATTCACGCCCGCTGTGGCTGATCGGCCGGGGAGACCCGTCAGCGCAACATGAATGGACTACCCACCGGGACCGTCACTTTTCTCTTCACCGACGTCGAGGGTTCGACGCGGCGCGTGCAGGAACTCGGTGCCGTCTGGGCGGAGGTGGTCGAACAACACGATGAGCTGATGCGTGCCGCGGTCGAGGACCACGGCGGCACCGTGATTCGCATCGAGGGGGACTCGGTGTTCGCCTCATTTGCCTCCGCCGCAGACGGCGTGGGGACGGCAGTGGCGGCACAGCAGGCTCTTGCCGCCGCCGAGTGGGCCGGCGGACCCTTGCTGGTTCGCATGGGCCTGCACACCGGGCTGGGCCTCCTCGGAGGTAGCGACTACATCGGCATCGACGTGCACCGTGCCGCCCGGGTGGCGTCGTCGGCGCATGGCGGCCAAATCGTGGTCAGCGAGGCGACCGCCCCCCTGATCGAGCGGTCGCTGCCTCCAGGGTGTGAGCTGGTCGACCTCGGCAAGCACCGGCTCAAGGACCTCGCCGACGCCGAGACGTTGTTGCAGGTGGTGGTGCCGGGAATGCGTCGCGATTTCCCTCCGCTGAACACCTTGGACCTGGTGCGGCACAACCTCCCGGTGCAGGTCACCTCGTTCGTGGGCCGCGCCCGGGAGCTCGCCGAGGCGCGCCGCCTGCTCGCGGTCAACCGCATCCTCACGCTGCTCGGACCTGGGGGCACCGGCAAGACCCGGCTGGCGCTGCAGGTGGCGGCCGAGGTGTCGGATGAGTTTTCCGATGGTGTGTTCTTCGTATCGCTTGCCGAAGTGGCGGATCACCGCTTGATCGCCTCGACCGTCCTCGACGCCCTCGGGGTCGCTCCCGGTGCGGGCGAACCGGGGGAGCGACTGCAACGGCTCCTCGCCACCAAGTCGTTGCTGCTGGTGATGGACAATTTCGAGCACCTCAGCGAAGGCGCCACGATCGTCTCCGACATCGTTCGCACCTCACCGGGTTCGAAGGTGCTGGCCACGTCACGGGTTCCCTTGCGGGTGAGCGGCGAGCAGGAGATGGCTCTGGACCCCCTTGATGTGTCCACCGCCGGACCCGAGGGGGATCCCGGGGCACTGGAGCGAGTCGACGCGGTGCATCTGTTCCTGGAGCGGGCGGCGGCGGTACAGCCCGACTTCGCTCTGACCCCCGAGAACGCCGCGACCGTCGTCGAGTTGGTGCGGCGGCTCGACGGCCTCCCCCTCGCTATCGAATTGGTGGTTCCCCGTCTGCGGCTGCTGTCGGTCGAAGCCGTGTTGGAGCGACTCGACCTGTCCAGGCTGGGTGGGGGATCGCGCGATCTGCCCGAGCGACATCGCACATTGTGGAATGCCGTGGCGTGGAGCGAGGAGGCGCTCACGCCGGCGCAGCGCAACCTGTTCTGCCTGCTGGCGGCTTTCGCCGGGGGTGGAGCCCTGGCGGAGATCGAGGCGGTGGCTCGCAAGTGCGACCCCGACAGTGACGTGCTGGAGGGTCTTGCCGCGCTGGTCGAGACCAGCCTGCTGCGGCGGGTGGATCGTGGGGGAGACCGGTTCGAGATGCTGGTGGTGATCCGCGAGTACGCCGCCGAGCGCCTCGAGGACTCGGGAAAGCGTCCGATGGTCGAGGAGGCTCACGCCGAGGCCTACCTGGCGCTGGCGGAGGAGGCCGAGCGTCACCTGCTCGGAAGGGACCGCAAGAAGTGGCTGGATGCCCTGACCCTCGATCACGACAACCTGCGCGCCGCCACCTCGTTCTTCGTACGCGAGCAGGCGACCGACAACGCGCTGCGAATCGCCTGGGCCATGTGGCGCTTCTGGCAGATCAAGGGTCACATCTACGAGGGCCGGAGACTCATCGACGAGGTACTGGCCCTTCCCGGAGGGGAGCCGCTGCGGCGCGCCAAGGCCGTGGAGGCATCCGGAGGCATCGCCTGGTGGCAGGGGGACCTGGTGCGAGCCAAAGACGAGTACGAAGTCGCCCTGGATCTGCAGCGCGCTCTGGGAGATCCTGCCGAGGTGGCCAACGCCCTCTACAACCACGGTCTGGCGGTGTCGTTCGCTGCAGGCGTGGCGGGTGGCGACCCCACCGGTCGTGAGGCGCTGGCAGAGGCTGAAGAGATCTACCGACGTCTCGCTGATCGCCGCGGTATGGGTGACGTCAACTGGGGACTGGGCAACGTCACCCATTTCGGCGAGGACGATCCCGCGGCCAGCCTGGAGTACTTCCGGGCCGCCATCGACGACTATGCCGCCGCGGGTTCGGTCTTTGGGGAAGGCTGGGCGCGTTTCGAGGTCGGTTCGGCGCTACTGGGCCTTGGCCGACTGGACGAGGGCGAAGACGCGCTGCGCCGTGGGCTCGCGCTTCTCTACGAGTCGGGTGACGAATCGGCGGTGGTGTTGTTCATGATCGCTTTCGCCGCTCTCGCCCTCGCTCGCGGTGACCTGGCGCGCGCCTACCGGTTGGCCGGCGCCGCCTGGGCATTACGAGACCGCAGCGGGCTCGACATCATCAGCATTCCCCAGATCGAGATGGAGGGCGTCGAACTGGCGACCGTCGAGGCATTGACCGGACCCGACGCCGAGGCCTACCGCCAGGGGCGGAGCCTCTCCACCGCCCAGGCGGTGGCTTTGGCCCTCGAGACGAGCTGATTCGTCAGGGAGTCCAGGTGGTGCGGTAGATCACCACCACGTTCGACCACCGTTCCGTCGCTCCGAAGCCGACCGCGAAGGTCACACCTTGTGGTGACGGCACGGGTCGCCACGCCATGACGCGCCCCATGGTTGTGGTACAGGTGACATCACCGACGGAGAGGGTCGACCAGTTGGTGTCCGGCATGATCGCCGCGCTGTTCGAGGTGGCGAGCACACCGATGGCGAACGTGTCCGAGGTGTTCGAGGTCACCGAGACGGTTGCTGTCGTGGCGTTCCCCGATGCCCCTGCCGATGTGACGACTCGATTGCTCACAGCAAGGGTGGAAAAGGCATCGGCTCGAACTGCCGTCGCCTGGGCGGCACGGTGGGTGACTTGAATCCAGTCGCCGGGCATCAGCCCGGTGGTCAGCGAGCTGCTGAGCACCGCGACGCTGCTCCGATTGGCGTCGGTGCTGGTGGCATCTAGCTGCCAGGTGTTGCCGCTCGAGTCGGTGGCGGCGAACGCTCCCGCTCCCGGACCCGTCGTCGCCGCGATGGCGATCTGCACCACCACCCCGTCACCGGCAGGCACCGAATTGGTCACTGTCAGCTGGGTGGCGGTCGAGCCGCACGAGCCTGTACCGACTTCATACCAGGGCACGCCAGAAGGCGCCTCGAACACGTTGCCGGGGTTGGTGGTGCTCGAGCTGTACACAGCAGCGCTTGCCGCGTTGCTGCCCAGGCTGACACCAACGATGAGGACGGCGACGACCAGGGCCAGACCCGACTTGGTCCTCCGGCGTCCGACCCGGAGATCCGCGCCGACCAACGGCAGCAGGGCGCACATGCTCAGCCCGAGCCACAAAGCCAGATGAGCGGATCTTCCGGTCGTCCACCAGTAGACCGGGAGCCCTCCACCGGGAGAGACCAGGCGGGCAATCCCCACCACCGCCGACTCCGGAACCTGTGTCGAGTCGGGTGTCGAGTTGGCGTCGCCCCGGGTCATCAACGATCCATCGTCGCCGATGGCCACTACCCGATGCGTCGTCAAGCCCCCATCCGAGGCGGCGTCGTGGAACGTGATGATTGCCCCGACGGCGCCCTCCCCGGCTTGGTACCTCGTGAGGGCGATCAGATCTCCCGGTGAGAGTGCTGGTTCCATCGACGATCCGATCACCACCGTGGTGCGCCACCCCATCACCGCCGGCACCAGCCGCGACACCACCGCGGTGGCCCCGAGGAAGTACCAGTAGGCGGTTGCTGCGATCACCAACAGGGTGAGCACCGCCCGCCCTACTGGGCGGGCGGTGTGCGATCCATCTAGATCGGGTTGGCGCAGCATGGTCGGGCGCACGAGGAGGTCAGGCTCAGGCGTCGCGCGACTCCCAGGAGAACGCCACCGTGGCAGTCTCACCCTGGGCGTTGTTGTCGTCCTGCAACGTGACCGTGAAGCGGAACGGCACCGTGTCGTCCGGGCCACCACCCGTGGGGCTCCATCCGCCGATTCCGGTCGCGAAGTCGCTGTGGGCACCGAGGAACGATCCGAGATCGCCGTCGACGGTTCCGTCCCACACCAGGGTGGCGGTGCCGAAACTGGCGCAGTCACCGGTGCCGCGCTCGACGTCGAGAGTGAGGTACCCCTCGAGGCCGGTGCCACCCGCAATGGCACCGAACAGCCGCACTTCGGCATCGAGCGATCCCGAGTAGGTCACGTCGATGCAGCCGGTGGCGGTGTCGTACGGAGCGAGGTTGGTGGCATTGAACATCGCCACACCCGAGTCGGCGTCGGTCAGAGTCACCGTTCCGGCCCCGAAGGCGTTTCCGCTGTTGTCGGTGGATGAGGTGAAGGCCGCGTTGGTGGCCTGGACGGTAAGCACCAGAGCCGCCAAGATCGCCAGTGCGGCGGCCAGCACGCGAGTCGAGACGAGTGACATGTGGGGTTCCTCCTAAAGAATTCCAATCCGGGTCATTCCCGGAGCGCAGGTTCTTCGGAACGCGAAAACCCCAGCTAGAGAGGTAAGTCTTGCCAGGGCACAGGCAGAATCCGGTAGGACTCTCCGTGCGCGGCGCCCACCGGATCTGGGACCGGGGTGTCCGCCGTTGGGGGCGCCTGGGCTGCTAAACCTCGCCTTTCGGTTCTGCCAGGAGGAAATCCCGATGGACTTCGGAGTCGTGCTGCAGACCAACCCCCCGGCTTCGCGGGTCATCGAGCTCGCCACCTATGCCGAGGAGGCGGGCTTCGACTACGGGTGGACCTTCGACTCGCATGTGCTGTGGCAAGAGCCGTTCGTCATCTACAGCAGGATGCTCGAAGCCACCGAGCGGATGATCGTCGGGCCGATGGTCACCAACCCCGGAACCCGGGACTGGACCGTGATCGCGTCGCTATTTGCCACCCTGAACGAGATGTACGGGCCGCGGACCATCTGCGGAATGGGCCGGGGCGACTCGGCACTGCGCTACATCAACGGCAAACCGACGACGCTGGCGACCATGCGGGAGTCCATGGAGCTGATCAAGCACCTGGTCGCCGGGGACGAGGTCGAATACAACGGGAAGGCGCTGCGCATCCCCTGGGTGGGAAAGGGTTGGGAGTTGCCCATGTGGGGGGCGGGTTACGGACCGAAGGCTCTCACCATGATCGGGGAGGTGTGCGATGGCTTCATCTTGCAGCTGGCCGATCCGTATCTGGTGGAGTGGACCATCAAGTACGTCAAGGGAGCGGCGCAGGCAGCGGGTCGCAACCCCGACGACGTGAAGATCTGTGTCGCCGCCCCGGCGTACGTGGGAAGCGAGATGACACACCAGCGCGATCAGGTGCGCTGGTTCGGGGGGATGGTGGGCAACCACGTCGCCGATCTCGTGGCCAGATACGGGGCCGACGAGTCCATGGTGCCCCGGGCGTTGTCCGAGTACATCGCGGCGCGACAGGGATACGACTACGACCACCACGGCAAAACGGGCAATCCATCGACCGACTTCGTGCCCGATGAGGTGGTCGATCGGTTCTGCGTGCTTGGTCCGGTCGACGCACACGTGAGCCGGATGCAGGAATTGCGCGAACTGGGCGTCGATCAATTCGCCATCTACTTGATGCACGACGCCCAGGAGGCGACGCTCGATGCCTATGGCGAGACGGTCATTCCGGCCCTTCGCTGAGGCGCCACCTCACGTGCTCGATGCGGCGGTCTCCACTGCGATGGCGGCTGCTTCCCAGTACGGCCCAAGCATCAGGTCATGGGCGCCGCCGCTGATCACCACCGGTTCGACCCCGTAGGCGTGGGCGAGGTGGCGCTGCTCGGCCACCGTGAACAGGCGATCGGCGTCACCCGCAATGATCGCCACCGGTGTCGACACCAGCGGTGGTCGCGCTCGCACGAAGAAGAGCATGTCGAGGAATGCCAGGTAGGACTCTCCCTGGAGGCGCGACCAGACGGCATCGACCTCGGCAGGGTCGGTGGCGGCGGGGAGCAGCAACGCCGCCGCCGCGTCCCGCTTGCCCACCAACGGCTTGAGGTCGAGGGTGAGGTTGGCCTGTAGGAACCGCCATGGGTGCCTTCGGGCGACGCCGAGGGTGATGCGCACCACGCCCCCGAGCGGTACCGGGGCCAGCAGTACGGCGCCGGGGAAGTGGCGGTGCTCCAGGAGACGTTGGGCGACCAGCGTGCCCATCGAGTGTGCCACCAGGATCGGAGGACGGTCGAGCGAGTCGACGGCCCGCTCCAAGTCCACGACGTAGTCGTGGATTCGAGTGCGGCGCAGGGTGCGCGGCCCCCGGGCCGCACCGTGGTGGCGCAGGTCGACGGCATGGGTTTCCCATCCGCGGGCGGCGAACCAAGGGAGGAATCGCTCCCAGCACCATGCCCCGTGCCAGGCCCCGTGCACGAAGAGGAGGGGGTGCAGCCGGCTCCGTCCTCCGGCGGGGTGGTGGGACACGATCACGGGATCCATCGGCATGAGGATATGTCGTAAGGCGTCCCCGGGCGAGACGGGCGACGGGCACCGGGCCTACGATCAGCGGGTGATCTTCTCCGACGTATCGATCCGGGCGGCGATCGAACTGGGACGGATCCAGATCGATCCGTTCGACCCGACGCTGCTGCAGCCCTCGAGCATCG
>CAYTTU010000094.1:0-6159 GCA_964440905.1 uncultured Acidimicrobiia bacterium
CGTCACGCAGCGTCGGGTTCTTCGCCGACTGCCACGAGCCCCAGGCGCAAGAGCCCCCGGCGCCGGCCGCCTTGATCCACACGATCTCGCCGCGCAGGAGGTAACCGATGTCGGTGAGCATCCCGGCGACGTGGTGGTTCAGCGGCAGGTACGGCTTGCGGCCCAGGTTGGCAATGTTGACCGCCACCCGGCCCCCGGGTTCGAGCACCCGATAGGTCTCCTTGAGCACCCTGTGAAGCAGATCGAGATAGTCGGAGAGCGACAGGTCCTCGTCGTATTCCTTGCCGACGTTGTACGGAGGCGACGTGACCATGAGGGCGACGCAGTCGTCGGGGATCTCCTCCATCGTCTCCGACGACTTGGCGAATAGGGCGTCGAGCACCTGCGGCGGCGGGGTCTGGGGCTCTCCCGACACCGGATCGGCGACATGGGCCAGCAACCTGCGGCCGTAGAAGGCCGAGGCGTCGTGGCTCTCGCGCTTGCCGGCGCCGAACGATGTCGTCTCGGTGGACACCGCGCCTCTCTTCGGAATCTTGAGCCGCCGCGAGGGGGACCGGAAACGGACCCGGCCTGCGTGCGGAGGGTCACCCTACCGAACTTATCCACAAGGGATGGGGATTTGCTCCCCGGAGGTGGCTCCAGCGGTTTCCTAGGATGTTCGGGTATGCCTAAACCAGCCGCGGAGCCCGGGCCGACCACCGAAAGTGAGGAGATGTACCTGATCACGGTGGCCCGCGCCCTGGAGGCAGGGCATCCGGAACCGGTTCCAATGCCCGAGATCGCCGAAGCCCTCTCGGTGTCGGTGGCCTCGGCCAACGAGATGGTGCGCAAGCTGGCCGTGCGAAACCTGGTGACGTATGAGCCCTACCGCGGCGCCGGACTCACCTCGACCGGACGGGCCGTGGCCAACCGGGTGTTGCGGACCCGCCGCCTGTGGGCGACCTTCCTGGTGGAGCATCTGGGTCTCGCCCCCAGCGAAGCCGACGACCAGGCATGCCACCTGGAGCACGTCACGGCACCCGATTCGGCCGAGCGCCTCGCCACGTTCCTCGGCGATCCTGCGGTGGACCCTCTCGGCCAGCCGATCCCCGCGGCCGATGCACCCGCTCCGGGCCAGCAAGCCGTGGTCGCCCTCGACACGACCGCGGTGGGCGCCGTGGCCGAAGTGGTCGCAATTCGCGTCCCCTCTGCCGCCCGCGACTTTCTCGGGGGAGCCGGCATCGCGGTGGGCTCGAGGCTGGTGGTCCTCGCCGCCGGTGACTCCGGCGTTCTGGTCGAGACCGCGTCAGGCCCGGTGAACCTGATCCGGAGCCTCGCCGCGGGGGTCGACGTCGGTCTCGCCCGCTGAGTGGTCCGGCCGCTTGGCGGTAGTGAGCGGGTATCGTGCCCGGTCCACCGGATCCCCATGAACCCACTCCCGACTCGCATCGCCCTCATTGCCCTGGTGCTCGCCGCATGCGGCGGCGGTGTGGAACTCGACACGACCTCCACCACCGCGGCCCCGCCGACCACCCCGGGAACCACGGTCGTCACCACCCCTCCCACAAGCGTGGTGGTGACCCTCCCCCGCTCCACCACTCCGCTCGTGGTGTGGGTGGAGGACGCCGCGCTCGTTACAGCGATCGAATCCCGCGGCGAGGCATACACCGCCGTCACCGGCGTGCCCGTCGAGGTGCGCACCCATACCCCCTCCGGCGAAGACGACACGCTGCTCGCCGCATTGCTCGCCGGCACCCTCGAGGGTGCCGCCGACATCTATGTGGGACCACACACCTGGCTGGATCCCCTGGCTGAAGCGGGCTTGGCCGAGCCCATCCCGATCGACCCCGACCTCGGGGACTCGATTGAGCGGTCTGTGGCGCCGCGGGGTCACGCCCTAGCCGCGCCGCTGGCGGTCGATGGCGTGGTGCAGGCGCGCAACCGCGCCCTCATGCCGGAACAGCCGGCTGCCATGGAGGCGATCCCGTGCCCCGATGCCGACCGCTGCCTGTTGCTCCCCGCCGACGGGGACGCCGACCTCCACTACCCGTTCCTGGTGGCGTCGGGGGGATACCTCTTCGGGCCCCACCCCGATCTCGGGTACGAGCGCGACGACGTCGGGGTCGCCACGGACGCCGCCATCGGCGGGGTGCAGGTGTTCGCCGAACTCCTTGCCGTCGGCACGGTCGATCCGGTCGCCGATGCGGCGACCGCGATCACCGAGTTCGCCACCGGCTCGGCGGCACTGGTCTGGGTGCGGGCGTCGGGCCTTGCCGGAGTGGAGGCATCGGGGATGGACGTCGCCATCGAAACCCTGCCCAGCATCGCCGGCAACCCGGCCGTCACATCGTTCCGGGTGCTGGCAGCCTTCGTCAACCCCTTCGGAGCGGCCAAATCCGAGGCGGTCGAGTTCGCTGCCGAGTGGCTCGCCGACACCGCCGGCTCAGGCGCCATCGCCCTGGCCACCGGATGGGCTCCGGTGTGGCCGGAGGTCGCCGACAGCGCCGCAGCGGTGGTCCTGGAATCCGTGGGGTCGGGGCACCCGATGCCCCCGATCGCCGACATCGACCGAGTCTGGTTCGAGCTCTCCGACGCCTTCCGGAGGATCTACCTCGGCACCTCGGTCACCGACGCTCTGTTCGGAGCCTTCGACGACATAGGGTGATTTTGGCTATAGCCGTCCAGCAACCCCTCAAATTTGCGCTCCCGGTGCCGATATCACCCCTATGAATTGCAATCGCTGTGGAAAGCCAGCAACTCTGAAGCGTGGTGACAGCCCCCTGTGCGGGACTTGCTCCATGACGCTCGACTGGCAGGAACTCACCCGCCTGATCCAGGACGCCCGGGTCGATACCGCGGTAGCGGGACGCCCGGAAGTAGCGGTGGCGCGCAGCGCCTAGCCGAGTTACCGGTTACCAGTTGCCAGCTGCCAGTTGCCAGGACGGCGACGGGCCTTGGCGCGTCGACTGCGTCACGACTCAGGACTCAGGACTCTCTCCGCCAGTAGCACCGCCACGTCCTTGACGACCACGTCGGCGCCGATCTCCTTGACGCCGTCGTCGAGCATCACCAGGCAGAACGGGCAACCGGTGGCGATCACGGCCGACCCGGTGGCCACCGCCTCTTCGGCGCGCGCCACGTTCACCTTCTTACCGGTGTGTTCCTCCATCCACATCCTCGCCCCGCCGGCGCCGCAACAGAACGAATTGGTGCCGTTGCGCGGCATCTCCACGACGTCGCCCACCAGGTCGAGCACCCGACGCGGGGCGGCGAACACGTCGTTGTGACGGCCCAGATAGCACGGATCGTGGAAGGTCACCCGGGTGTCGCTGGGCCGGGGACGCAGCCGTCCCTGCTGGATGAGGTCCATGAGCACCTCGGTGTGGTGCCGCACCCGGTACTCGCCCCCGAACTGCGGGTACTCGTTCTTGAGGGTGTTGAAGCAGTGCGGGCACTGGGTGATCACCTCGGTGACCCCGAGATCATTGAGGGTCTGGATGTTCTGCAGCGCCAGTTGCTGGAATACGTACTCGTTACCCGCCCGGCGCGCCGGATCACCGGTGCACAGCTCCCGGGGACCGAGAATGGCGAAGTCCACACCGGCTTCGTGGAGCAGCCGTGCCGTGGACAGTGTCACCTTGCGCGCCCGATCGTCGAAGGACCCCGAGCACCCCACCCAGTAGAGAAACTCGGCGGTGACCCCCGGATCGCCGAGCCGCTTCACCGCGAAGTCGAGATCCGCGGTCCAGTCGGCGCGCTGCTGCTGGCTGGAGGAGTAGGGATTCGACGAGTTCTCCAGCGAGCGGAAGGTATTGCCCAACTCGGCCGGAAACTCCCCCTGCATCAACGTGAGATGGCGGCGCATGTCGAGGATCTTGTCGAGGATCTCGATGTCGACCGGGCATACCTCGTCACATGCCCGGCATGAGGTGCAGGCCCACAACTCCTCGGGGGTGATTCGCTCGAATACCGAGTCGCTCGAGATCGTGATCGCCGGACCGCCGCCCAGGGGCGGGGTGATCGCCGGGGTTCCGGTGGCGGCGGCGACCTCACCGAGTTTGAGCACGATCTCGCGCGGATCGAGCGGCTTACCGGTGTGATTGGCCGGACACACGGAAGTACAGCGCCCGCACATGGTGCAGGCGTCGGTGTCGAGCAGCTGTTTCCAGGTGAACTCGGTCACCCGCCCCGCCCCGACGCTCTCGACATCGGTGGTCTCGAGCAGGTTCGGCATCTCCCGCATCGCCCCTCGGGGACGATCCCGCGGTGCCAGAGCCATGTTGGCCGGCGCCAGGAACATGTGGCGCAGCTTGGTGGTGGGGATCGCCACCAAGAGGCCGAGGAACGCGGCGACATGAAGCACCCACAGCGTCTGGTGGATCGATGCCGCGGAACCCGAGGGTACCAGTCCGCTCAGCGGATACCCGACAAAGGACCACGTCTCGAAGTCGGGACGCCCATCGACGGCGATCCGCGCCGCCTCCACCAGGAGCCCGGTGACCCCGATCAGGGCAAGCAGCCCCAAGGTAACGGCATCTTCGGGACGGGTCTTGGTGGCGACCCGCCATGGCCGCACCACGTACCGGCGTGCCGCCGCCCAGGTCAGCCCACCGAGAAACACGACACCGGCGCCATCGAGAATTGCCGAATACACCTGATAGACCCGGCCCTCGAGGAACTTGAGGCCGGTCGGGGCGATGTGGTCGAGTTCCAGGGTGACGGTACCGAGGAACAGCACCACAAACCCGTAGTAGATCATGGCGTGCATCAGGCCGGCGTCAGCTCGCTCCATGATCGACCGCTGGCTGAGTCCCCGTTCGAGTTCACGCACCCGGCGCCACCATTGCCCGGAGCGCCGCTCGCCGGACCCCCGGGCCCAGTTGCGGACCCGAACGGCAAAGAACCAGGCGAACACGCCGAGGAAGGCCGTAGTGGCGACGTAGAAGAGAGCGATCAGCGCCGCGGGGATGTTGCCGAACACCACCCGTCCCACCGCCGGCGTGTGCTCCCCGGGCAGGGTGCCAAGCCACCACAGAACCAGGGTCCCCGCTGGGAGGAGCACCACCAACGCCCACACCACCCGCAGCGCCCAGCGCGACATCGGTCGTCCCCTTGTGTCTGCTCGGCGGGTCAGTCTACGGCCCGGGGCGCACCCCGGACGCCTGCCATGGAGTGAACCCGGGCGACACCTACGCTCTCCCCCGATGGGATCCGTGATGCCGCCGCTCGAACCAGGTGAGGTGACGGTGGTGATACCCACCTACAACGAGCGCGCCAACCTCGCCGGGCTCGTCGCCGCGGTGACCGCCCACGGCTACCGGGTGCTCGTGGTGGACGACAACTCGCCCGACGGGACCGGCAAGGTCGCCGACGCCATCGCCGCCGGCAACGCCGCCGTGACCGTGCTGCATCGCCCCGAAAAGGGCGGCCTGGGACCCGCCTACGCCGCGGGAATGAGCCGAGCACTGCAATCCGGCCCCACCGTCGTCTGCCAGATGGACGCCGACCTGTCCCACGATCCCGGGGCACTGCCGGCGCTGGTCGGGGCGGTATCCGGTGGCGCCGACATGGCGTTGGGCAGCCGGCTGGTCCCCGGCGGGTCCACGGTGAACTGGCCGTTGGCGCGACGTCTGCTCTCGAGCATGGGCAACCGCTATGCCCGCTTTGCCCTTGGCATCCCGCAGCGAGACATCACCACCGGATTCCGGGCATTTCGCGCCGACTCCTTGCGACGCCTCGACCCGGGATCGTGCCTCGCCAACGGCTACATCTTCCAGGTGGAGATGGCCTGGCGGGCCCATCGGGCGGGGATGCAGATCGCGGAGGTTCCGATCATGTTCACCGACCGCAGCGCGGGTTCGTCCAAGATGGGGCTTCGAATCGTCGCCGAGGCGATGTGGCTGGTGACCCGGTGGGGGGCGAGCCGGGCAATCGGCCGAATTCCCCGCGGCACCGAACCGGCTGCCCCGGTGGGCCGCGGCGAGGAGACCGGATGACCACTGCCGAACCCGACACGCTCCCGCAGCGCGACTACGCCCTCACCTGGGTGGTGGGAGCCCTGCTGGTGTTCGGGGTCATCGTGGCCGCCATCGGCAACGAGCAGCGTGTCCAGGACTGGGACCCGCAATACACCAAGGTGGTGGTCGATCGCACCGAGGCCTACGGCGGCACCTTCTATGA
>CAYTTU010000095.1:0-6644 GCA_964440905.1 uncultured Acidimicrobiia bacterium
CGAGAACCGAACGGTGGTGCTGTTCGCCTCTCCGGAGCGCCTCGCCGACGATCTCGCCGCCCTCGCTGCGGCCGGGTCGTCGGGAAGGGCCTGTGTGGTGGGGCGCGAACTCACCAAGCTCCACGAGGAGGTGTGGCGGGGAACCCTCGAGGAGGCGGCGGCCCATTGGGCTGGTCGCGATCGGGTGCGCGGTGAGGTCACCGTGGTCCTCGGAGCCGTGGAGGCGGCCCCTGCCGACCTCGAGGCGGCAGTGGTTGCCGCCCGGGACCTGGTCGCCGGGGGCATGGCGGCCTCGGAGGCGGTGCGGCGCGTCGCAGCCGCCCACGGCGTGGCACGCCGGGCGCTCTACGAGCGCGTCGTCACCGGTGCCTGATGAGGAGGTGAGTCCTGGTCAGCGGCGGCGGATGATGCGGGACACCACGTAATCACCTGGCACCAAGTCCAGGGGCGAACCCGGGATGTTCAGCTTGACACCCTCCACCAGCGAGAACTCACGGATCACCGTGGGAAATCGCGGCCGGATGGCGATGTGATCGCCTTCGAGGAGTATCTCCAACTCGTCACCCTCGGCCACGCCCAGGGTGCGTCGCATTTCGGCGGGGATGACGACCCGCCCGAGGTCGTCGATCTTCCGCACGATTCCCGTGCTCATCGGGTTTGTACCCCTGACTGTTGCGGCCACCCGAATGTCCAGAGTCGGTGGCCTGGAGCAGGCACAGCATCCTAACCCACCAGGACCTGGGCCGCGGGATACTGGTTGGCCCACCAGGCCTGCGGAGACGCACCACTACCCTCGGCTGGTCGTGAAATACCTCTCTACGCCGATCTATTACCCCAACGACCGCCCCCATATCGGCACCGCCTACACCACCCTGGTTGCCGACGCGGTGTCGAGGTACTGGCGGCTGGTCGGTGAGGAGGTGTACTCGGTCACCGGGGTCGACGAGCACGGACTGAAGATCGCTCGCACCGCCGCCGACCACGGGATGAGCCCCCAGGAGTGGGTCGATCACATCGTCGGGCGCTTCCATGAGGCGTGGGAGCTTCTCGACATGTCGTTCGACGACTTCATCCGTACCACCGAACCCCGGCACCGGGCCACGGTTCAGGCGGTTCTGCAGCGGATGTACGACAACGGCGACGTGTACCGGAGCCACTACGAGGGCCCCTACTGCGTGGCGTGTGAGGGGTACTACGTGCAGGAGGAGCTGGTCGAGGGCAAGTGCCCGGTGCATTTCCGTCCGGTGGAGGTCCACGCCGAGGACAACTGGTTCTTCCGGCTTTCGAAGTTCGCTCAGCCTCTGCTGGACCACATCGCCGCACATCCGGAGTTCGTGACGCCTGAGACCCGCCGCAACGAGGTGGTCGGGTTCATCCAGCAGGGTCTCGCCGACATCTCGATGTCACGCTCCACCCTGAAGTGGGGGATTCCGCTGCCCTGGGACGAGTCCCAGGTGGCCTACGTCTGGTTCGACGCCCTCATCAACTACGTCTCTGCCGCCGGTTACAGCGACGACCCGAAGCGCTTCGAACGGCAATGGCCGGGGGTCCACCTCATCGGCAAGGACATTCTGCGCTTCCACACGGTGTACTGGCCGGCGATGCTGCTCTCCGCCGGTCTGCCCTTGCCCCGCCAGGTGGCGGTGCATGGGTTTCTCCTCGTGGGTGGGGAGAAGATGTCGAAGTCGAACGCGACGCAGATCCTCCCCTCCGACCTGGTGCCGACGTTCGGTTCCGACGGATACCGCTACTACTTCCTCCGGGATGTGTCGTTCGGTCCCGACGGCAACTTCTCCTGGGAGGCGATGCTGGAGCGGTACAACTCCGATCTCGCCAACGACCTGGGGAACCTCGCCAACCGGGTGCTCAACATCGCGGTGACGTTCCGCAACGGGCAGGTTCCGGCGGTGAGCGCTGCCGGTGCTCCCGAGGAGACGGCGCTGCGCGCCGCCGCTGCCGAGGCGTTGCAGGCGCTCTCGGGGTTCGGTGAGTTCCGCACCAAGCAGGCGCTTGACGGCGTCTGGAGGCTCTTTGCCGCCGGCAACGCCTTCGTTGAGGCGACCGCACCATGGCATCTCAACAAGGATCCGGAGAAGCGGGAACGTCTCGACCAGGTGCTCAACGCCGCGCTCGAGGCGCTGCGGGTCGGGTCGATCCTCATCTCTCCGGCGATGCCCCGAGCCGCCGGCCGACTCTGGGCGATGCTCGGGCTGCCCGGCGGGCCCAACGACGGACCCCTGGCCACCACCGGGGTCTTCGGGACCTTCCCCGCGGTCACCGTCACCAAGGGCGATCCGCTCTTCCCCCGCATCGAAGCCCAGAGTTCAGAGTTGAGAGTTCAGAGTTGAGAGTTCAGAGTTCAGAGTTGAGAGGTTCGGATCCGGACTCTGGCTCCAGACTCTGAACTCCAAACTCCGAACTCGCACGCGAAAGGCCGAGAGGGTGACGGTGGCTCAGACAATCCGCTGGGTCGACACCCACGGTCACCTCCACATCAGGGCGCAGATGGACGGCGCCGATCCCGCGGTTCTGCTGCAGCGCGCCGCCGCCGCAGGAGTCGGGTGGATGGTGAATCCGGGAACCGATCTCGCTTCGTCACAGGAGTCGTTCCGGCTGGCGGCACAGTTTCCCGCTGTGGTGCTGCCCACCGCCGGACTGCATCCCCACGATGCGTCCCGTTGGGCGGCGGAGGCCGATGCCATCGCCGCACTGGCCGTGGGTGCCGCCGCCATCGGGGAGTGCGGCCTCGACTTCTATCGCAATCTCTCTTCGCCCGAGGAACAGATCGCGGCGTTCCGGGATCAGCTCGGGCTGGCGGTATCCCTCGACAAGCCGGTGATCGTCCACTGCCGCGACGCCTTCGAGGCGGTTCATGAACTGCTCGAGTCCACCGCCGCCGGGCCGCGGGCGGTTCTGCATTGCTGGACCGGTGGTCCGCGCTGGACCCGGCGGTTCCGCGACCTGGGAGTCACCTTTTCATTCGCCGGACCGATTGCCTTCCCGACCGGGGACACCGTGCGTCGCGGTGCCGGGGAGGCCCCCCCCGATCGCACCATGGTCGAGACCGACACTCCTTATCTGAATCCGATCGACAAGGCCGCTCCCAATGAGCCTGCCAACGTGGTGCGGGTGGGGGAGGCGCTGGCGGGGGTGTGGGGCATGCCGGTCGAAGAGGTCGCCCGACGCACCACCGCCACGGCCAGCCGGGTGTTTGGCGGTGGCTGAACCGCTGGGCCGGGCGGAGACCCGGGAACTGCTGGAGCGCCACGGCATCCGGCTGCGCCAGGACCTCGGCCAGCACTTCCTGGTGGAACCCAATGTGGTGCGGCGCATCGTCGAGATCTCCGGGGTCGGTCCCGGCTCCCAGGTGGTCGAGATCGGTGCCGGTGCGGGCACCCTGACCCGGGCGCTTGCCGCCACCGGAGCCAGGGTGATCGCCTACGAGATCGATCCGGCGTTGCGCCCGTTGCTCGCTGAGACGGTGGGCGACACGGCCGAGGTCCGGTTCGCCGACGCCGCCGCCATCGAGTGGGATTCGGTCCTGCCCGCCGGCGAGTGGGCGGTGGTGGCCAACCTGCCCTACAACGTGGGAACGCCGATAGTGCTCACCATGCTGCGCCGCGTGCCCCGGATCAACCGCCTCGTGGTGATGCTGCAGCGCGAGGCGGTAGACCGCCTGGTGGCCGACCCGGGGTCGAAGACCTATGGCCTGCCCTCCGTGATAGTGCGCCTCCACGGTCGGGTGCACAGCGCCCTGCGGGTCCCGGCACACGTGTTCTTCCCCGAGCCCAAGGTGGAGTCTGCGGTGGCGGTGATCGACCGCCAGGTCGCCGACCCCGCAGCCGAGCGCGCCATCGCCCTCGCCGCCGCCGGCTTCGGGCAGCGGCGCAAGATGCTGCGCTCGGCGCTGCGCGGAGTGGTCGACGAGGCCGCCCTCGTCGCCGCGGGCATCGATCCCCGGGCGAGAGCGGAGACTCTGGATGCGGACGCCTGGCTGCGGTTGGCAAGGTCATCGTGAAGGTGAGCGCCTTCGCCAAGGTGAACCTGTCGCTGCGGGTGCGCCGGCGCGACTCGACGGGATATCACCCCCTGCGTTCGCTGGTGCAGTCGATCGATTGGACTGACCACCTCACCCTGGAGGCCGCCGATGAGGACGACTTCCGCGTCACCGGTGACCTCTCCGCCGAGGAGGACAACCTGGCGTGGCGGGCGGTCGGGGCGGTACGCACCACCCTCGGGGTGCGCAGGCCGGTGAGCCTTCATCTCGACAAACGCATCGCAGTGGCGGCCGGTCTGGGCGGGGGGAGCGCCGACGCCGCCGCCGCGCTCGTCGCCGCGGTGCGGTTGCTCGGAGGTCCCGCCGATCTTCCAGAGCGCCTCGCCCCCGATCTCGGTTCCGATGTCCCGTTCTGTCTCGTCGGGGGCACCGCCTGGATGGAGGGACGGGGCGAGTCCATCACATCGGTGCCGCTGGCTACCGACTACGCCCTTGCCGTGGCGGTGCCCCCGTTCGAATTGGTCACCGCCGCGGTGTACCGGCGCTGGGACGAACTCGGCGAGCCGGTGGCACCGGCGCTGGAGGCTCGCCACCTACCGCCGACCCTGCGCGACATCGACGAGCTGGGCAACGACCTGCTGCTCGCCGCCCGTGACCTCCGCCCCGGTCTGGGCGACTGGATGGCGGAACTCGCCGAGGTCTGGCAGCGCCCGGTGCTGCTTACCGGGAGCGGGCCGGCCTGCTTTGCGTTCTTTGCCGACGAAGACGAAGCCGCCTCGGCGTCGCGCGCGGTTCTTGATGCCCGGGCGGTGTGGGCAGGCTCGCCATCACCTATTGGGGTGCGGCTGGAGTGAGCCATGTCGGGCATCGGGCTCGGGCATCGGGTATCGGGCGTCGGGTATCGGGGGCTAGGGGGGGTCGGCGCCCGGGTTGCCGGTTGGCCGGTGGTGGGTGGCTGTTGGGGTGTGCAAGTGAGTGGTTTGGTCCCCCGGTGGGTGGTTCCTCCGGTAGGTTCGGCGAGCACCATCGTGCAATGCGGTCTCGCCAGAACCCGTGTGAAGTCGAGCACTCGCAACCCGGCGAGGGGAGTTTCACGGGTCGGCATCGGTACGACACCCTACCCCCGGCCAGCGATAGGCTGGCTTGCAAGAGGTGGTCATGCGCACTTTCAGGTGGACTCCGCTGCTCATCCTGCTTCTGATTGCAACGGCTTGCGGCGACGACGACGGAGCGCTCCCCGTGGGATCGACCTCCACAACGGCGGGGACCACCACTACCGGTGCCACCACCACAGCACCGACCACCACCACGCTCGCTCCGACCACGACCGCGCCAACCACGACCACCACCACTCTTTCGGAGTTGCCCCCGATCGAGTTCCGGCCCGATGGAATCGGGTTCGCCGACTTTGGTGACGACGCCGCCACGGTGCTCGGGATTGCGGTGGGCCTGTTCGGGGAACCTTCTTCCGACTCCGGATGGCAGCCCTCGGAGGGCATGTGCCCCGGAGACTTCTTCCGTTCGGTGAGCTTTCTCGACGGCACCCTGACGTTGATGTTCGGCGATGTCGAAGACTTTTTCGCCGGACGCGACAACTTCATCCACTATTCGTATGGCGGGACGACGCCGATCACCGACGGTCCTCCAATCTCGATCGACGTCGGTACCACCGTCGCCCAGGCAACCGCCATCTGGCCCGGCGCCACCGTGGACGGGGACTTTCTTATAACTGCCGATGTCTTCTACTTCGACCCGGGTCCCGGATACGGGTACTTGTTCGCCGAACTCACCGGCACCAACCCGAGCGACACCATCTTCTGGGTCGCCGGTGGTGAGGGATGTGGGCAACCGTAGGAAGCCTCCAGCCTTGAAGCCATGAGCCTTGAGCCATGATCGGGTATCGGGCATCGGGCATCGGGTTCGGGTGTCAGACCCGTCCTACACTCAATCTCCCCAATGGGGGGTGGTGTAATGGCAGCACGCGGGGTTTTGGTCCCCTAAGTATGGGTTCGAGTCCTATCCCCCCAGCCACCGAGGAGTGCCACCGATGAGCGTCCGGGCGATCATCCTCGCCGCCGGGAGGGGGACCCGGATGAAGTGCGACCTGCCGAAGGTATTGCACACGGTGGCGGGTCGGCCGATCATCGACTGGGTCGTGGAAGCGGTGCGCGCCGCCGGCGTCGCCGACATCACAGTGGTGATCCCCCCGGACTCGGATCGGGTCGCCGCAGCCCTGCCCGACGGGGTGCGTTCCGTGGTGCAGGCCGATCGTGGCGGTACCGGCCACGCCACCCGGATCGCGCTGGAGGCGATGGGTGCGGTCTCACGCGACCAGGTGCTGGTGATCGCCGGCGATACCCCGTTGTTCACCGCCGCCACCGTTGCCGCCCTGGTGGCGGCGCATCGCAGTCCGGCGACCGTGCTCACCACCGAGGTCCCCGATCCCACCGGCTATGGCCGGGTGATCCGCGATGCCTCGGGCATGGTGACCGCAATCGTCGAGGAGAGGGATGCCGATGCCGCCACCCGGGCGATCACCGAGGTGGCCATGTCCACATATGTGTTCGACGGCGCCGCCCTGGCCGACTCCCTGCCCCGGCTCGGCACGAACAACGCCAAGAAAGAGGAGTACCTCACCGATGTGATC
>CAYTTU010000096.1:0-15215 GCA_964440905.1 uncultured Acidimicrobiia bacterium
AGTTCACCTGGCTGATCACCGGCCCCACGGGGAAGGTCATCGAGCGGCGCGGGGTGCTGCCCCGCATCGAATTGCTGTTGCCCGAGGGGACCCACCGGGTGGAGGTGGTGGCGGCGGTGCACCTGCCGGTGATCACCGCCCGGGTGCGGGGTACGGGAGAGGTCGAGGTGCGGGACATCCTGGTAGTCGCCATGGGCGACTCCTATGCCGCCGGAGAGGGCAACCCCGAGATGCGGCGGGGAGGGCGCGGGGCCGAACCGCTGTGGGGCGACGGCGGTGACCCTGCCGCCACCGCGGGCCACGCCCGGCATCACCGTTCCACCGTGGCCTGGACCGCCCGGCTCGCCCTGGCCCTGGAGCGGGACGATCCCCGCAGCTCGGTGACCTTCGTGAACGTCGCCTCCAGCGGGGCCCGGATCGACTGGGGCATGCTCACCGATCAGGGTGCGAATACGACTCCGCAGCTCGATCAGGTGGCGGCCCTGGTGGGGGAGCGCACCGTCGACTTGTTGCTGGTGCAGGAAGGAGGCAACTCCGTCGGGTTTTCCCGGCTGGTGCGCGCCCTGGTGGAGGCCGACCCCCTGTTCGATCCGGTGTGTTACCGGCTCATGGTCGATCAGGCGATAGCCTCGGTGGGAGACGGCAACTGGCGGCGCGGCACCGCCCTGCGATTTCGGCTCCCCTTCGACTGGTCGTGCGTGTCCGAAGAGCGCTCCTCCGGAGCGCAGCTGCCCGGCATCGCCGGTCTGCCCGACGCCTTCCGCCGCCTCGACGCCGCGCTCTCCGGATTCGACATCGGTCGCGTGGTCCTGGTCGGGTATCCCGATCCCACCGGAGCCGGAATCGACGGCGCCGAATGCCGCGAGATAGTGGGCGACGTCACCCCGCCGCTGCGCTTCCACGAGATCAGCCGTGAAGAGGGGAGGCGGGGGGTTGCCGAGGTGCTGACACCGCTCAACTCCACCCTCGCCACCATCGCCGGCGACCTCGGCTGGGACTTCGTCGGCGGATTGGCCGAGGCCTTCTCGGCCGGTCATGGCTACTGCGCCCCGTGGCCCAGCTATGAGGCGATCGAGCGCGAGGCGCCCGGCTTTGCCGTGACCGCCCTCCAGTATCCAGATGCGTGGTACCGCAACCCGGGTGGCGAGCCGTTTGCAGATTCGGCAGGCGCGGTCACCTGGTACCGGACGGCGGGACAGTCGGTGGTGCTGCAAGGACCCGAAAAGGCGTTCTCCACCGAGGGCACCCTCCATCCCAACGAGGTGGGCCACGGGGTGATCGCCCGCCTGGTATGGGAGCATCTCCAGGCGACTGAGTGGCTGGGTTGAGCCCCGGGTAGCCTGGCGCAGTGGCGGCACAGACCTTCGACTCCAACGCGATTCGAGCCCGGTTCCCCGCCCTGCGCGCCGATTCAGCCGCCTACCTCGATGGTCCCGGGGGAACCCAGGTTCCCCAAGAGGTGATCGCTGCCATCGGCGACGCCCTCGGCGCGGGTATCGGGAATCTCGGGGGCACCTTTGCCGCCAGCCATCGCTCCGACGCCATCGTGGCCGGCGCCCGGAGTGCGGCCGCAGACCTGTTCGATGCCGATCCCACCGAGGTCGTGTTCGGGCCGAACATGACAACGCTGACTTTTGCCTTCTCCCGTGCATTGGCACGTCGCTGGGTGCCCGGAGACGAGGTCGTGGTCACCTCGTTGGATCACGACGCCAATGTCACGCCATGGCGGCTGGCGGCCGCAGACCGCGGAGTGGTGGTGCGCACCGTGGACTTCGACTCGTCCGACGGCACCCTCGACGCCGATGCGGTGTCGGCGGCGATCGGTCCCCGCACCTGTCTGGTGGCGGTCACCGCGGCCTCCAACGCTCTGGGTACGGTGACTCCACTTGGGGACATCGTCGCCGCCGCCCACGCCGCCGGGGCGCTGGTGTACGTGGACGCGGTGCATCACTCCGCCCATAGGCTGCTCTCGCTGCGTCGGCTCGGCGCCGACTTCATTGCCGCCAGTGCCTACAAGTTCTTCGGACCCCACATCGGTCTGGTAGTGGGGCGAGGCGAGCACCTCGCTTCTTTCGCCCCGTACAAGGTGGTCCCCGCGCACGACGAGGGACCGGAGCGGTGGGAGACCGGAACCCCGGCGATCGAAGCCCTGGCTGGCGTCGGCGCCGCCATCGACTATCTGGCGTCGCTCGGCACCGGGGAGGGGCGGCGCAGCCGCCTGGAGAGCGGCTTTGCCGGGATCGGTGATCATGAGAACGCTCTCGGAGGGAGATTCCTCGCCGGTCTCGCCGAGATGCCTCGGGTGCGGACTTACGGGATCGCCGACCCGGGGCGTATCGCCGAGCGCGTGGCGACCTTTGCCTTCGAGGTGGAGGGAAGGCATCCCCAGGAGGTGGCGCAACACCTCGGGGAGCGCGGCATCAACGTGTGGGCCGGCGACTACTACGCAGTCGGGGTCATGGAGCGGCTCGGCAAAGCACCGGATGGACTGGTCCGGGTCGGATTCGTCCACTACAACACGACGGGGGAAGTGGACCGCGTGCTCGAGGCGTTGGACGCTCTCTAGGCCGTCACCGCTTGGCTGTCCGCTTCTTCACGGGGGACTTCCTCACGGGGGCGTCATCCCTCCACAGAGGACTCATCAGCAGCACCGCGGTCACCACCACGATCATCAGCCCCCCGGCGCCGAACAGTGCCCGCAACCCGATCGTGTCGGCGAGTGGAGTGCCGAGCATCAGCCCGACCGGGATGCCGCCCCAGGCAATGGTGCGGGAGGCGGCGATCACTCGCCCAAGTCGATCCGGCGGGGTGAGCCGCTGTCGCATCGTGACGAACCCCACCTGGCTCAGCGACACCCCGGCGGCACCAACGCCAAAGGGCAGGATCCCGATCCAGCCGTTCGCCGCGCCGGCACCAGCCGCCCCTGCTCCCAGCAAGACGGTGCCGAGGACCACGGTGCGCCCCAGGCCGATGACTCCCACGATGCGGGATCCCAGGGCGACGCCGGCCGCACCGATGAGAGCGAACCCGGCAAAGAAGAGCCCAAGGCCGGCAGTGCCTTCGATCCCCAGCTCGTCGGGGACATAAATGGGGATCACCGCGGCCAGCGGGGCAAATGCGAGGTTGACCAACATCGCTGCCGCCGTGGCCCAGCGCACCGGGCGCAGACCCCACAGGGTGCGCAACCCCGAGGTGAGCGAAGCCATGACGGGCTCCCGGACCGGGGTGGGGCGGGGTCGAATCTCGCGCAGCAGCAGGATCGCCATGGCCGAGACGAGATAGGTGGCGGCGTCGACCGCCAGGGCGACGGCGATCCCACCGGTGGTGGCGAGCAGGATCCCCCCGAGGACGAAGCCCCCCGTTTGGGCGATGTTGCGTCCGATCTGCAAACGGGCATTGGCGGTGATCAGGAGATCATCGGTGAGCACCGCCGGCATCACCCCTTCCAGGCCAGTGTCGAAGAGGGTCCCCAGCGACCCCACCAGGAACGCCACGGCAAACGCCATCCACACCTCGCCGGCATCCAGTGCCACGGCTACCGCCAACAGGGTGAACGCCGCGGCGCGGGCCAGGTCGGCGATCACCATCGTGCGGCGCACCAGGGTGCGGTCGACCACCAGCCCGGCCACCAGGCCGAACCCGAGCACCGCCAGGGTCTCGAACGTCCCCAGCAAACCGAGTGCCGTCGCCGACCCGCCGCTGTGGTCGCGGACGAAGACGGGCAGCGCCAAGAAGAAACCGAGGTAATCGCCGAGCAGCGACACCGACTGCCCCAGGACGAGAGGCCACAGATTGCGACGAGCGGTGCCCTGCGGCATGTGGGGCGAGGCTAGCCCCCGGGCTGCACCCCGGGGGCGGTTACCAGTTCCCAGTCGGAAGAGGGTCTAGGAGTCGGGTGGGATCGGGTTGCGTTGCGACACGACGACCTGCAACGACTCGCCCGGTCGGAGCTTGGTGCGGTAGACCGCAGGTTGGTCGGCAGCCTCGAGGTGGCGGATGGCAACCAGTGCGAGGATGGCTGCGCCCAGCGCGGCGGTCGGCGCACTGGAGGTACGGAGACCCTTCGACAGAATCCGCGCTCCAGAATGGAGTGACACTCGGCTCACGGGTGCATTGTAGAAGGGGCCCGGAGCCGCGTGGGGAACTGGCAACTGCCTCCCGCTCACCGCCGTACCCGCACCACCTCGATCCGTGCCGCGTTGCTGCGTCCGCGTCGCCGGCCGAACAGGTAGACGAGGAACACCAGTCCCACCACGCCTACTGCAGCAAGGACGCCCGGGCTCTTGGCGCCTTCGGCGGCCTCGTCGACCGCCTGCTGGATCTCTCGCAGCTTGGCCTCGAGGTCGTCGCGGCTGACGGTCATCGCGACGCCCGCCACATCACGAGTCCCGTCGCCGCCACCAACCCCAGTGCGGCGGCCAGGTATCCGACCCCACTCCAGACCATGCCGTCCGGCATCACCCGAACCAGCAAGCGCATCCCGGCGACGGCGAGGAAGCCGGAGGCGAGCACGAAGCACAACGAGGCGGCGGCACTGAAACCGGCGAGGCGGCCGAGGCGACGGGCCGGCTCCATCGTGCTCTCCCGCAGATACTCGCGGGACATGTCAATGAACTCGCCGACGAGATCGGGAAGCTCGGAGAACTGCGCCATTGGGGCAAGAGTAGAGATCTCAGATGCCAGATGTCAGATCTCAGGAATCCGGAACCGTGACCCTTGACCGCGGCACCGAGCCGTCCGTCCCGCTGACATCTGAGACCTGACACCTGATATCTTCTTCGAAATGTTCCGCAACCGCGAGCGCGCCACCAGGATCCTGGTGATCTTCGTCTCCATCATGCTTCTGCTCTCCATGGTCATCCCGTTCATCCAGGCGCTGCGGGGGTGAACCAGGCCTTCCGGGCCGGGGATCTGTGCCTGCTGCTCGACCCGCGGGGGCGGCGCTACCTCGTCGAGATCCGCCCCGGTCACACCTTCCAGTACCACGGCGGCTATCTGCGTCACGACGCGCTCGTGGGGGTGGCCTCAGGTGCGGTGGTGCAGTCCTCGAGTGGGGGAAAGATCGCCGCGTTGCGTCCCCGGTTGGCCGACTACATCCTGAAGATGCGGCGCGGGGCCCAGGTGGTGTACCCCAAGGACATCGGGCCGATCATCCACTGGGCCGACATCGCTCCCGGCCAGACCGTGGTGGAGGCAGGGACCGGTTCCGGAGCACTCACCCTGGCGCTGCTGCGGGCGGTGGGCGATGACGGACGGGTGATCACGGTGGAGGTGCGCCCCGACCACCTCTCCCACGCCCAGGGCACCATCACGCGCTTTCTGGGCGGGTTGCCGGCGAACCTGGAGATGGTCGCGGGACGGGTAGAGGAGGTCCTCCCCGGGCTGCAACCCGACCGGGTGGTCCTCGACCTCCCCGAACCCTGGGAGGTGGTTGGGCCTGCGGCAGCGGCATTTGCGGTCGGGGGGATCCTCTGTGCCTACCTGCCAACCGTGCCCCAGGTGCAGTTCCTCCACGATGCGCTGAATCGCAGCGGGCGGTTCGTGGCGGCGGAGACGTTCGAGATTCTGATCCGCAACTGGAAGGTGGCAGGCCGGTCGGTGCGTCCCGAGAGCCTGATGGTGGGCCACACGGGATTCATCACGATCGCCCATGCCGTGGAAGAGGACTTGGGCGGGGTCGCCCCGAGAGAGATGTCAGATCTCAGATCTCAGATGTCAGAAAGAGAGTCCTCGAATCGCGGCGACGAGAACCCGGAGAACTCGGAGAGTGTTGAGAGACCTGACACCGGTTCCTGAGATCTGACATCTGAGATCTGCCGGGCCGGAGGGCCGGTTAGGGCTCGATGAAGATGCACTCGCCGGGGCACTCCTCGGCGGCTTCGACGACTATGTCTTCTTGCCCGGCGGGCACCGCGGCCATGCCCTGGGCGCCCTGGGCGTTGCCCTTGGCCGTGGCGAAGACCTTGTCCCCCTCGCGCACGTAGGCCAGGCCGTCGTCGAGCAGCACGAAGACGTCGGGGGCGATCTCCTCACAGAGTCCGTCGCCCGTGCACAAGTCCTGGTCGATCCAAACCTTCATGGCCTCTCCGCTGGGGTCCTGGGGGCAAGTCTAACCCAGGGCTGACCGCAACCCTACACCCGGATCTCGCGTCCCCGGAGATAGCGGGGCGCCCCCGTATACTCGGCAACAGGCCGGGGCGATCCGGCCGTGTCTCTGCCGACGGAACCGACACCGCCAGTGGACTGCGGGGGAGCGATGCCCGAACCGACGTCCGACGATCTCCGGGCCACCATCCGGATGCTCGAAGAGGAGGTGGCCATTCTGCGCCGCCGCCTCCAGGATGCCCCGCGCCGGGTGCGCGTGCTCGAGGAGCGCCTGCTCGAAGCCAAGGGGCGGCTCAGCCAGGCCGTCAACCAGAACGAGCGGCTCTCCGCGGCCCTCGAAGAGACCCGCGACCAGCTGGCGGTGCTGCGGGAGGAAGTTGAGAAGCTCACGGCACCGCCGAACTCCTTCGGCGTCGTCCAGGGGATAAACACCGACGGAACCCTCGACGTCATCACTGCGGGGCGCAAACTCCGGGTCAACGTCGAGCCCCGCATCGAGGTGAAGCAACTCGAGCAGGGCCAGGAGGTGCTGCTCAACGAAGCCATGAACGTCATCGATGTCCGCTCGTTCGAGGCCACCGGCGAGGTGGTGACGATCAAGGAGATCCTCGGCGAGGGCCGGGTCATAGTCCTTGCCCGGGCCGATGAGGAGCGGGTGGTCGAGCTCTCCGGTCCGATGCGGACCACGTTTCTGCGGGTGGGGGATCACGTTCGGGTAGATCTGCGCAGCGGTCTGGTGCTGGAGCGTCTCATCCGGCCCGAGGTGGAGGAGTTGGTGCTCGAGGAGGTCCCCGACGTCTCCTACGAGCAGATCGGGGGCCTCGAGGGTCAGATCGAGGCGATTCGCGATGCGGTCGAGCTGCCCTACATCCACAAGCACCTCTTCGAGCAGTACGGACTCGCCGCCCCCAAAGGGGTGCTGCTGTACGGACCCCCGGGCTGCGGCAAGACGCTTATCGCCAAGGCAGTGGCCAACGCACTGGCGCGCGCCGTTGCCGAGAAGACCGGGAGCCAGGACGCCCGGTCCTACTTCCTCAATATCAAGGGTCCCGAACTCCTCAACAAGTACGTGGGTGAAACCGAGCGCCAGATCCGGTTGATCTTTGCCCGGGCGAAGGAGAAGTCCGATGAGGGGGTACCCGTCATCGTCTTCTTCGACGAGATGGACTCGCTGTTTCGTACCCGCGGCACCGGAATCTCCTCAGACGTCGAGTCGACGATCGTTCCCCAGCTGCTCTCCGAGCTCGACGGTGTGGAGGCGCTGAAGAACGTCATCGTGATCGGGGCCTCCAACCGAGAGGACCTGATCGATCCGGCGATCCTTCGCCCGGGGCGCCTCGATGTCAAGATCAAGATCGAACGACCCACTGAGGAAGCCGCCCGGCAGATCTTCGGCATCTATTTGGACTCCAGGGTCCCGTTCGATGCCGCCGAGCTCGCCGCTCTGGGCGGGGACCGCGACACCATGCGCCAGACGATGATCTCGGCAGTGGTGGGAGCGATGTACGCCACCACCGAGGAGAACCGCTTCCTCGAGGTGACCTATGCCAATGGCGACAAAGAGGTCCTCTTCTTCAAGGACTTCGCCTCTGGGGCCATGATCGAAAACGTGGTGCGGCGCGCCAAGAAGGAAGCCATCAAGCGGGAGATCGAATCGGGAACCCGCGGGGTGCGTACCCCCGACCTGGTCGCCGCGATCCACCAGGAGTTCCGCGAGCACGAGGATCTGCCCAACACCACCAACCCCGACGACTGGGCACGAATCTCGGGGAAGAAGGGGGAGCGGATCGTCTACGTCCGCACCCTGATCGAGGGCGGAGCGGCAAGCCGGTCGATCGAAGCAGTCACCACCGGCCAGTACCTGTGAGCGAACCTGAGGTCCCGGCCGTCCTGGGGACCGAGACAGAGTTCGGGATCTCGGTCCGCAACCAGCCGGACTTCAACCCGGTGGTCGCCTCGAGCCTGGTGATCAACACCTACGTCGGGGGTTCGGCGCGCATCCAATGGTCATCCGACGAGGAGTCCCCCGGTCGCGACGCTCGCGGCTTCGGATACGAACCGCCCTCGAGCGGCGACTTCGAGAGCGGCCTGGTGAACATCGTGCTCGGCAACGGGGCACGGTTCTACGTGGACCACGCTCATCCCGAGTATTCGACCCCGGAGTGCCGTGATGCCCGCGAGGCGGCACTGCACGACAAGGCGGGGGAGTGGGTGATGGCCCGGGCCGCCCGGATGGCGGGTGCCGCCCTGCTCCCGGGTCAATCGGTGGTCGTGTTCAAGAACAACAGCGACGGCAAGGGCAACTCCTACGGCTGGCACGAGAACTACCTGGTACCCCGCAGCATCCCGTTCAGCGACCTGGTGCGCCATCTCACCGGCTTTTTCGTCTCCCGCCAGGTGTTTACCGGGGCGGGAAAGGTCGGCGCCGAGAACGGCCGGCCCCCGGTGGACTATCAGATCAGTCAGCGGGCCGACTTCTTCGAGGAGGAAGTCGGACTGGAGACCACACTCAAGCGGCCGATCATCAACACCCGCGACGAACCGCATGCCGACCCCATCCGGTATCGCCGGCTTCACGTGATCATCGGAGACGCCAACCTGAGCGAGATCCAGACTCTCATGAAGCTCGGAGTCACCTCGGTGATGCTGGCCGCCATCAGCCGCGGTTCGCTGGGGGACCCGGTGATCCTCGACGACCCGGTAGACGCCCTGTGGCGGATCAGTCACGATCCGACACTGCGAACCACCGTTCGCCTCAATGACGGCACCGCGGTCTCGGCGCTCGACCTGCAATGGCATTACCTCGAGTGGCTCTCCAAGCACGTCGAGGAGCACGGAACCTCCGTGGTGAACCAGACCGCTCTGGCGGAGTGGGAGGCGGTGCTCACCGACCTGGAACGTGATCCGACCTCGACAGCTGACCGGCTCGACTGGACGGCCAAACTGGAGCTGCTGGAGGGCTACCGGGGGCGGCACTCTCTGGGATGGCTCGACCCGCGGTTGCGGATGCTCGACCTGCAGTACCACGACATCGACCCTGAGCGCAGCCTCTACCGGAAGCTCGCCGACGCCGGCCGATTGCGGCGCCTGTTCACCGAGGACGAGGTGGCCCGAGCGGCCGTGGAGCCTCCGGAGGGGACCCGGGCCTGGTTCAGAGGCCGTTGCGTCGACAAGTATCGGGACGCGATAGTGGCCGCCAACTGGGACTCGCTCATCTTCGATGCGGGTGAGGAGGCGTTGCAGCGGGTGCCTATGATGGACCCGCTACGGGGAACCAGGGAGCTCACCGCCGAGCTCCTGGATCGATCCCCCGAGGCATCCGACCTCATCCAAGCCCTCGAGGGCGACAACCGGAGGTGAGCCGTGGCCGAACAGGAGCGCAAGCAGACCAGGCGCAGCGACGCCGGTCGCGAGGAGGAGTCGGCGCCGGCGGCCCAGCACAGCGGTGAGGAGCTGGCCGGGCGAATCGATGACCTGCTCGATGAGATCGACTCGGTGCTCGAGGAGAACGCCGAGGAGTTCGTCAAGAACTACGTCCAGAAGGGCGGTCAGTGAGCGAGCAGCCTGCAGACGGCATGCCGCTCGATGCCGTCACCCCCGCCGGGAGCTTTAGCGCCCTGCTGCGCAGCCACGGTCTGGGACCCCGCTGGGATCTCACCGGGCACACCGGTCGCGTGGAAGCGCCGGAGGCGACCACGGTGCTGGCGCTGCGCTACGCCGACGGTGTGGTCATGGCCGGCGACCGCCGCGCCACGTCGGGCAATCTCATCGCCCACCGCCGGGTGCAAAAGGTGTTTCCCGCCGACGCTTTCAGTGCCGTCGCAATTGCCGGAGTGGCCGGCATCGCCCTGGAGTTGGTCAAGCTCTTCCAGACCGAGCTGGAGCACTACGAGAAGCTAGAAGGCCGCCGGCTCAGCGTCGGCGGCAAGGCGAACCACCTCGCTGCCATGGTGCGCGGCCAGTTGCCGATGGCGTTCCAGGGCCTGGTGGTGATCCCGTTGTTCTGCGGATACGACACCGACGAGGGGGTCGGCAGGCTCTATTCCTACGACGTGGTGGGCGGTTCGTACGAGGAGACCGACTTCGCCACCGAGGGGTCCGGGGGCCGCGACGCCCGGGTGTACCTGCGCGGCGCCTATGACCCGGGGATGACCGCGGCCGCGGCGCTCGACCTGGCAGTTGCGGCGCTGGTGTCTGCGGCCGAGGAGGACACCGGCACCGGTGGCCCCGACCTGCGCCGCGAGATCTACCCCAACGTCGCCACCGTTTCTGCCGCCGGTTACGCCGAGGTCGCAGGCGATCTGGTGGCGGACTCGGCCCGCCGCGCCCTGGAGCGTGCCCGATGACGATGCCGTTCTACGTACCTCCCGAGCAGCTGATGAAGGATCGGGCCGAATTCGCCCGCAAGGGCATCGCCCGGGGCAAGTCGATCGTCGCCGTGCAATACGACGAGGGCATCCTCGTCCTCGGCGAGAACCCCAGCGGCACGCTGCAGAAGATCTCCGAGATCTACGACCGGGTCGCCTTTGCCGGGGTAGGCAAGTACAACGAATTCGAACAGCTTCGCATCGGCGGGATCCGGCGCGCCGACCTGACCGGCTATGCCTACTCCCGGGCCGACGTCACCGCCAAGAGCCTCGCCAACGCCTACGCCCAGACCCTGGGCCACATCTTCACCCAGGACGTGAAGCCCTACGAGGTCGAGATCATGGTGGTGGAAGTGGACGACGATCCCGCCGAGGACCACATCTTTCGCGTGACCTATGACGGCACCCTGTACGACGAGAGGCGCTACTCGGCGATCGGGGGGGCCAGCGAAGCCCTGATGGCGGCACTTGCCATCACGCACCGCGACGGCGCCCCGCTGGCGGATGCGATCGCCTGGGCCAAGGCGGCGTGCTCGGGGGTGGTCGACGGCAACGGTCCGGTGGGGTGGGAAGCGGCGGTGGTGGAACGCACCATCCGGGGGCGCGCCTTCCGCCGGCTGGGGCCTGCCGAACTCGGCTGAGGCAGCTGTCGGCAGTCGGCTCGGAGCCAACAGCGCAGAACGCTAGAGGGCGGCGAGAAGCCAGAGCACGGCACCGAGCAGCACCGCGCCAATCAGAGTGGCGACAACTATGTAGCGCGGCCAGGGCGGGGACGGGTCCCGGGGCGGGATGATGGTCACCGCCGGATCCAGGTTCTCCGCCTCGAGAAGTTCGACGGCGTCGACACGATCGGACTCCGGCACCCACAATGTGGTGACAGCCCACCGGCCCACCGTCACCGCATAAGGCCCCATCGCCTCGCCGTGGAGCCGCACCGGGATGCCCGAGGACATGAGGAGTGCGGCGTAGATGCGGGCCGAGCCGGGGTCGGGTGCCTCGGCCACCGGGACCAGTCGCTCGGGAGCCATGACGACAGCGTATCGGTGGCCCTGGGACTGTGCCGGGTGCGGTCATCGCTGCGGCGGTGCAACCGGTACCCTCGCCGCCATGGAGCGCCGGATCTTCGGGATGGAGAACGAGTACGGGGTGACGTGCACCCTGCGGGGGCAACGCAGGCTGTCACCCGACGAGGTGGCGCGCTACCTGTTCCGCCGGGTCGTCTCCTGGGGGCGCTCGTCCAATGTGTTCCTCGAGAACGGGGCCCGGCTCTATCTCGACGTGGGCAGCCATCCCGAGTACGCCACCCCGGAGTGTGACAGCCTCTACGACCTGATCGCCCACGACAAGGCCGGGGAGCGGGTCCTGGAGGGTCTGGTCCAATCCGCCGAGCAGCGACTCGAGGAGGAGGGGATCCGGGGCCAGGTGTACTTGTTCAAGAACAACACCGACTCCGCCGGCAACTCTTATGGGTGCCACGAGAACTACCTGGTGAGCCGCCAGGCAGACTTCCAACGGATGATCGACACTCTCATCCCGTTCTTCGTCACCAGGCAGATCTTCTCCGGAGCCGGAAAGCTGTTGCAGACGGCCCGGGGCACGGTGTACTCGCTGGCACAGCGTGCCGAGCACATCTGGGAAGGGGTGTCGTCGGCGACCACCCGCAGCCGTCCGATCATCAACACCCGCGACGAGCCCCACGCCGATGCCGAGCGCTATCGCCGGCTCCATGTGATCGCTGGTGACTCGAACATGTCGGAGTACGTCTCCTACGTCAAGGTCGGGGCCACGGTCGCCCTGCTGCAGATGCTGGAGGACGATGTGGTGTTCCGCGACCTCTCCCTGGAGAACCCGATCCGGGCGATCCGGGAGATCTCTCACGACACCACGTGTCGCCGCCGGGTTCGCCTCGCCAACGGACGCGAACTGTCCGCGCTCGACATCCAATGGGAGTACCTCGAGCGGGTAATGCGCTATTCCCGGTCACCGGGCTTTCCCGCGCAGGTGCAGTCGGCGGTGGCGATGTGGGAGCACCTGCTCACCGGTCTGGAAAAGGACCCCTTGTCGTTGCGCCGGGAGTGTGACTGGGTGGCCAAGCAGTTCCTGCTCGACGAGTACGCCGCCAGCCGCCGGCTCCCCCCGGGTGACGCTCGCCTCGCCATGGTGGACCTGGCCTACCACGACGTCTCTCAGGAGCGCGGGCTGTTCTACATGCTGGAGCGGCGCGGCATGATGGATCGGGTGGTCACAGACGCCGACATCTCCCGGGCCCTCGTGGAGCCCCCGCAGACCACCAGGGCGCGACTGCGGGGAGACTTCATCCGGGCCGCCAAGGAGAAGAACCGGGACTTCACCGTCGACTGGGTCCACCTCAAGCTCAACGACCAGGCGCAGCGCACCGTCTTGTGCAAGGACCCCTTCCGGGCGGTCGACGAGCGGGTGGACAAGCTGATTGCTTCGCTGTAACAGGAGACCGGAAACCGGAGGCCGGAGGCCAGACCCTGCGACCTGGCATGTCTGGTAACTGGCAACTGGTAACAGGTAGCGACTCCTCTCCCGAGTCGTTCGTGACCCTCCGGTAGGCTCCCGCGCACATGCACCGTGTCATCGAGCGAGTCCTCAATCTGCTCGCCTTTCTGCTCACCGTGGGCCGGCCGGTCAGTGCCGACGAGATCCGGCACACCGTCGCCGGATACGACCAGAAGAGCGACGAGGCGTTCCGGCGGACCTTCGAGCGTGACAAGGACCTGCTGCGTTCGCTGGGGATCCCGCTCCGGCTCGACTTCACCGATGCCTACGACGTGGAGAAGGGGTATCGAATCCGTCCCGAGGAGTACGGCCTGCCCGATCCGGGTCTCACCGACGAGGAGCGGACGGCACTGTGGCTGGCGGTGCGCATGGCCCGCCTCGGAGAGGCATCGGGACCGGCGGCCATCTTCAAGCTGGGCGGATCGGTGATCGAGGGCGCCGGGGAGCCGCTCAGTGCCGATCTGGGGCCTGACGCCGCCACCCTGGGCGATCTCTTCTCGGCGGTGATCGAGCGCCGTCGGATCCGATTCGCCTACCGGGGGAGTCGACGGAGTGCAGCTCCCTATGGACTGGCGCATCGCCATGGCCACTGGTATCTGGTCGCCGCCGGCTCCGACGGCACCCGGACCTTCCGGGTGGATCGCATGGAGTCGGTCGAAGTCGGTGAGGAACCCGGGGCATTCGAGCGTCCCGCCGGATTCCGCGCTGCGGCCGCGGTCGCCATGGTCCCGTGGGAGGCGGGAAGCGACGACCTCAACGCGGTCGTGCGCTTCGATGCCGCGGTGGCGTGGTGGGCGCGGCGCCAGATCCCCGTTGCGGCGGCGGTCGAGGAGCACCGCGACGGGAGCATCACCGTGCGAATGCGGGTGGCCGCGGTCGAGTCCTTCATCGGTTGGCTCATCGCCTTCGAAGACGGTGCGATGATCCGGTCCCCGGCCGGTCTTAAGGCTCGCTTCCTCGCCCACCTCGCGGAGTCCGTTTGAGCAGCAACCGCACCGCCGATCGCCTCGCGCGGATTCTGGCGATGGTTCCCTGGGTGATCGCCAACCCCGGGGCCACGGTCGACGAGGTATCGCGCCGCTTCCAGTACACCAGGTCCGACCTGATCGCCGACCTCAACCTGGTGTTCGTATGCGGGCTCCCGGGATACGGCCCCGGCGATCTCATGGATGCCTATATCGACGGCGACGAAGTCGTGATCGCCATGGCCGACTACTTCTCGCGGCCGGTGACCCTCTCGGCTATCGAGGCCCTGATGCTCCTCGCCGGCGGCATGGCGGTTCTCGCTGCAGGCGATCCCGATCCGGCATTGCAGCGGGCGGTGGACAAGCTGGTCGCGGTGGTCCTTCCCGACCCCGGGGTCATCGAGGTGGACCTGGGAGCAGAGCCTGAGGCGCTGGGATTGTTGCGCAACGCCGCTGCCGCGGGTGAGGTGGTCCACATCGACTACGTCGGGATCGGCAGCGGGGCGGCGACGGAGCGTTCCATCGAGCCCTGGGGGGTGTTCGCTGCACTGGGGAACTGGTACGTCACCGGCCACTGCCGGCTCGCCGAGGGGGAGCGGGTGTTCCGGGTCGATCGGATTCGCACCGCCAGTTTGACGGGTGAGCGCTTTAGCCCCCGCCAGGAGCCCGCCACACCCGGGGTGCGCTACACGGCGGGTCCCGATGACCTCGTGGTGCGCATCGCCCTCGCCCCGGAAGCCGCCTGGGTGGCCGACTACTACCCGGTGGACGTGGTCTCCACCACCGAGGCGGGCACCGTAGTGGAGTTCTCCGCCGCCGAGCCTGCTGTCATCGCCCGCCTGCTCCTGCGGCTCGGATCGTCGGCGCGGCTACTGCCCGATCGCGATGCTGTCGCAGTCCGCGACCAGGTGACTGCGCTACGTGGGCGCATCATCGCCCGCTATCGGTGACTACCCCCCAATTGGTCATTCAGGGCCCTATAGAACCGCCCGATACCCAAATCGAGCAAGAGTCCACGATCCCCCCGGAGAATCTCTCTGATGACCACGATTCGCACCACCTGCCACGCCTGCGGTGAGGTCGAACTCCTTCCGGGAGAGCTGAGCCTCGAACTGACGGCGCTCAGCGGCACCGGGAAGTACCGCTTCGACTGCCCCTCCTGCGGGGACGTACAGCGTCGCCCCGCCAACCATCGCGTGGTCTCGATCCTGCTCGCCACGGGTGTGGGGTACGAGGTGGTCGACGACCCGGA
>CAYTTU010000097.1:0-6203 GCA_964440905.1 uncultured Acidimicrobiia bacterium
CCGGTAACCCTTGAGTAACGCCGCCATCGCCAGCCCCACGCCGGTGTTGCCGCTGGTGGGTTCGACGATCGTGTCGCCGGGATGGAGCAAGCCATCGCGCTCGGCGGCCTCGATCATGGCGATCCCGATGCGGTCCTTGGACGATCCGCCCGGATTGAACGCTTCCAGCTTGGCCACGAGGTTGCCGGGCGGGTGAAGGCGAGCCAACCGCACCATCGGGGTGTTGCCGATGGTGGCGAGGATGTCCGAGCGGATGTCCATGGCCCAGAGGTTAGGGGCGGAGCTGGCACCGCTCGTGAGGGCAAGCCGAGAGCTGACAGCTGGCGGTTCAGACCTTCCTGGTAGCGACGACCTACAGTCCGTTGCCGTGGGGCAGAGTATGTCGGACGTGGTGAGTGCTCGGCTCGCCGCCCAGTTCCTTTCACGATCCGGTCCCCAGGCACCCCATGAGGTGGTTCGGGCGCTCGGCGCGGTGCAGGCCCAGGATTACTCGGGCGCCAAATGGGCGTTGGGTCAGCGAGCCGCCGGCTCGACCGACGCCGACGTCGAGCGCGGATTCACCGACGGTCGCTTCTTGCGGACCCACATCCTCAGACCCACCTGGCACTTCGTCGCCCCGGAGGACATTCGTTGGATGCTGGAGCTGAGTGCACCCCGGGTGCGCGCCGCGCTGGGTTCATACAACCGCAAACTCGAAATCACCCCATCAGTCGTCCGCAGAAGCAACGACGCTCTAGCAATGGCGCTGACAGGGGGACGACACCTGACACGAGCAGAGCTTGCCGACACCCTGCGGACCGCCGGCATCGGGCCGGCATCCGGGCAGCGTTTGGCACACCTGATGATGGAAGCCGAGCTGGACGCCGTGGTCACCAGCGGCCCACGACGGGGCAAGCAATTCACCTATGCGCTACTCGAGGAGCGGGCGCCCTTGGGCACGGCAAGGCGGCCGGCGGAGCGCGACGAGTCGTTGCTGATGCTCGCCGAGGGGTACTTTCGAACCCGCGGGCCCGCCTCCCTCCACGACTTCGCCTGGTGGTCAGGACTCACGATGGCCGACGTCCGGCGCGCCGTCGACATTGCTCGCGCGTCATTGACTTCCATCGAAGGCGAGGGCGCCACCCATTGGGTCGACGCCCACCGGGAGAGACCATCGCGCCGGGCTTACGCCCACCTGCTGCCCAACTACGACGAGTACTTCATCGGATACCGAGATCGAAGCGCCATCGGCGAGCGGATCAGCAGTGTCGCCCGGGTCACCGGTGGCAATGCGCTCAACGCTCATGTGATCGCCATCTCCGGACAGCTCGTCGGCGGGTGGAAGGCCGCCGAGGCCGGAGGGCGGGTGACGGTGTCCCTGGATCTCGCGACCCCGCTGACCGCCAGCGAGCACCGCCTCCTCGAATCGGCCGCACGACGTTACGGGACGTACCTCGGTCTCCCGGTCGAGATGACCCACTGATCCAACTGGCACCTGGTAACTGGGCCGATACCCCTCCCCCGGTGGGGTAGGGTCCAAACGCTGCTAACCTCCCTGACATGGAGCGCCAACACCCCATGCAGCCGGATAAGAAGTCCTCGGCCCTGAACCGCCTGAAGACGGTGCGGGGTCACCTCGACGCGGTCATCACCATGATCGAGGAGGAGCGCTACTGCCCCGAGATCATGAAGCAGGTCTCGGCGCTGCAGGGCTCACTGGAGAAGGTCAACCGGGTGCTGCTCGAGGGGCACCTCGAGATCTGCGTGCTCCACGCCGTCTCCGAGGGCCGCACCGGCGAGATCGTCGACGAGCTGATGGAGACCCTGCGCTACACCCCGGCCGTCACCGGCCCCGACCATGCCCACAAGGAGGCATCATGAACCAGACCACCCTCTCCGTTCCCGACATCCACTGCAACCACTGCAAGATGTCCCTGGAAGGTGCCCTGGGTCAGGTCGCCGGCGTCACGCAGGCCACCGTGGACGTCCCCAGCGCCACCATCGCCGTCACCTACGACGCCCCCGCCACCGAGGCCGACCTGGTCGCCGCGGTCGAGGGCCAGGGCTACGAGGTCAAGCAGGGCTGAGCCCGAACATGGCCACCACCAGCGACGACACCCTGGTCTTCGATGTCGAGGGCATGACCTGTGCGTCATGCGCTCTGCGGATCGAGCGCGTCCTGGGCAAGCAGGAGGGGGTCGAGTCCGCGGTCGTGAGCCTCGCCGGCAAGGAGGCCCGGGTCACCGCCACTTCCGGCGTCGATACCGACACGCTGGTGGCGGCTGCGGGCAAGATCGGTTACACCCTCACCCCGGTGATCGTCGGCGAGGAGCGGGAGAGCCTCCGGGACCGCTACGACACCGAGACCCGCTACCAGCGGCGCATGGCAATCGGAGCGGCGATATTCACCGTGCCCGCGGTGCTGCTCTCCATGTTCTGGCCGATGCCCGCCGGCCAGGGAGCGCACGGGGGCGGAACCCGCTGGGTGGAATTGGTGGTCTGGGCGCTGACCACGCCGGTGGTGTTCGTCTTCGGATGGCAGTTCCACCACAACGCTGCGATCCGCCTCAGGGCACGCGCCGCCAACATGGACACCCTGGTGAGCATGGGTACCCTGGCCGCCTACGGGTGGTCGGTGTACGGCTTCTTCGCCGACGAGGCGGTGTTCTTCGAGACCGCGGCGGTGATCATCGCCTTCCTGCTGCTCGGCCGCTTCTTCGAGGCGCGCAGCAAGGGACGCGCCTCGACGGCGATCACCCGGCTGCTCGAACTCGGGGCCCGCGAAGCCCGGGTGCTGCGCGACGGATCTGAAGTGATGGTCCCGACCGACCAGCTCATGCCCGGTGATCGGATGGTGATCCGCCCCGGGGAGAAGATCCCTACCGACGGCCGCATCGTCGAGGGTGGGTCGTCGTTCGACGAGAGCATGCTCACCGGAGAGTCCAACCCGGTGGGCAAGACGATCGGCGACGAGGTGTTCGGGGCCACCATCAACCAGTTCGGGCTGGTGGTGGTGGAGGCCACCAAGGTGGGACGGGAAACCGCTCTCGCCCAGATCGTCCGTCTGGTGGAGGACGCTCAGGCCACCAAAGCCCCGATCCAGCATCTCGCCGACAAGGTGGCCGGGGTCTTCGTGCCGGTGGTGCTGGTGATCGCCCTGGTAACCCTGGTCGCATGGCTGGCGGTGTCCACACCGCTGCCCGACGCGGTACGGGCCGCGGTGGCGGTGCTGATCATCGCCTGCCCCTGCGCCCTGGGTCTGGCCACTCCCACCGCCATCATGGTGGGCAGCGGGCGCGGCGCCCAGTTGGGGGTCCTGTTCCGCAACGCCGAGGTGTTCGAGCGCACTCGCACCATCGACACCGTGGTATTCGACAAGACCGGCACCCTCACCCGCGGGGCAATGACCCTGGCCGACTTCGTGACCGACGGCGACGAGAACGCCGCGCTGCGGCGCATCGCCTCGGTGGAGTCGGCATCAGAGCATCCGGTGGCTCGGGCCGTCGCCCTCGGCGCCGAGGAGCGCGACCTGGAACTGGTCCGGCCGGAACGGTTCGCCGCCCTGCCTGGTCTCGGGGTGCGGGGTGTGGTCGACGGGATCGAGGTAGTGGTGGGCCGTCCCAAGCTCATGGCCGAGGCCGGGTTGGTGGTCCCCGACCGATTCGAGCAGGCCCTGGAGGAGATCGAGGCGGCGGGACGCACCGGGTTCCTCGCCGGATGGGACGGCGAGGTGCGCGCCGCTCTCGGTGTGGCCGACACCTTGCGTCCCACCGCAGCCGGAGTGGTGCAGCGACTGCGTCGGCGCGGCATCGAGGTGGCGATGATCACCGGCGACAACCGCCGCACCGCCGAGGCGATCGCCGCCCAGGTGGGGATCGACCGGGTGATCGCCGAGGTGCTTCCCGGCGACAAGGCCGCCGAGGTGGAGCGGCTGCGCGCCGCTGGACGGCATGTTGCCTTTGTCGGCGACGGGGTCAACGACGCCCCGGCGCTCACCGCCGCCGACCTGGGGATGGCGATCGGCACCGGGTCGGAGGTGGCAGTGGAGGCGGGCCAGGTGGTGCTGATGTCGGGCGACCCGCAACTCGCCGAGGTGGCCCTGGGCCTGGCGGCGCGCACCTTCCGGGTGATCAAGCAGAATCTGTTCTGGGCGTTCGCATACAACACCGCCGCCATCCCTTTGGCCGCCCTTGGATTTCTCGACCCGATGATCGCCGCCGCGGCGATGGCGATGTCCAGCGTCAGCGTGGTGGGCAACTCGCTGCGGTTGCGGCGGTACCAGCCGGAGTTAGGCACTGGGCACTAGGCACTAGGCCGGGGACGGACGACGGACGACGGACGACGGGGTCGGTATGCACGACATGCAGCACCATCACGGGGAGCACGGGTCGGACACCGCGGTGGCACCCGAGGCGCCCGCGCGGCACCACGACAAGCACGCCGGGCATACGCCGGAGATGTTCCGTGACCGGTTGTGGATCAGTCTGCTGCTCACCGTCCCCATCGTCTATCTCAGCGGGCACTTCCAGGAGTGGTTCGACTACCAGGCCGTCGAGTTCCCCGGCGACGACCTGGTGACGCCGGTGGCGGCGACGGTGCTGTTCGCTTACGCCGGGATCGTGTTCCTGCGCGGGGCGGCAGGCGAGATCCGCCAACGGGTGCCGGGGATGATGACCTTGATCTCGCTGGCGATCACCGTGGCCTACGGCTACAGCCTGGCGATCACCTTCGGTTTCGATGGTGAGCCGCTCTACTGGGAGCTGGCCACGCTGCTCGACGTGATGCTGCTCGGGCACTGGCTGGAGATGCGCTCAGTGGTGGCGGCGTCGCGCGCCCTGGACCATCTCGCCGCGATGGTCCCGGCGGTGGCGCACCACGTCGCCCCAGACGGAATGGTGCACGACGTCCCGGTCGACTCGCTGCAGGTGGGCGATCGGGTGCTGGTGCGACCCGGCGAGCAGGTGCCGGTGGATGCCACCGTCGCCGAAGGGGCCTCCTCGGTCAACGAGGCCTTCCTCACTGGCGAGTCTCGTCCGGTGGAAAAGACCGCGGGTAGCGAGATCGTGGCCGGATCGGTGAACGGCGAGGGCGCCCTGATCTCCACCGTGTTGCGCACTGGGGGCGACACCACGCTGCGCCAGATCATGCGTCTGGTCGCCGAGGCCCAGGCGTCGCGCAGCCGCTTTCAGGCGCTAGCCGATCGCGCCGCCCGGGTGCTCACCATCGTCGCCATCGCCGCCGCGGTGCCCACCCTTTTCGGCTGGCTGGTCTGGTCGGACCGCGGCGCCAACTTTGCCGTCGCCCGGGCGGTCACCGTGCTGGTGATCGCCTGCCCCCACGCTCTCGGCCTTGCCATCCCCCTGGTCACCACCAACGCCACCACACTCTCCGCCCGCCACGGGATCCTGGTGCGCAACCGGGAGGCATTCGAGCGCGGGCGCACCATCCGCCTGGTCGCCTTCGACAAGACGGGGACCCTCACCGAGGGCCGCTTCGAAGTGGGAACCATCACCACCGAGGGAATCCCCGAGGCGGAGGCCCTCAAGGTCGCTGCCGTCCTGGAGCAGTCGTCGGAGCATCCCCTCGCTGCAGCCATCGTCGGCGCCGCCACCGAGAGTGGAGTCGCGGTCACCGCGGCGGGAGCGGTCACCGCGGTCCCCGGCAAGGGAATCACCGGCAGCGTCGCCGGGACCACCTATCGCATCGGGAAGCCGGAATGGGCCACCGAGAACGGCCTTGCCATTCCCGGCACACTGCAGGACGCCCTCGCCGCCGCCGGGGAGCGCGGCGACAGCGCGGTGCTCCTGTTCGACGAGCAGCGTGCCCTGGCGGTGTTCGCCCTCCGCGACCGGATTCGTCCCAACGCCAAACGCGCCGTGTCACGGCTGCGCGATCACGGAATCGAGTCGGTGATGATCACCGGCGACGCCGAGGCGGTCGCCTCACGCGTCGCCGCCGACCTCGGCATCACCCGGCACCACGCCCGGGTGCTCCCCGCCGACAAGGCTCGCCTGGTCGCCACACTCGGTGAGGAGGGCCCGGTGGCCTTCGTCGGCGACGGAATCAACGACGGCCCGGCTCTGCTCGCCGCCGATCTGGGCATCGCCATCGGGGCGGGCACCAACGTCGCCATCGAGTCCGCCGACCTGGTGCTGGTCGACGACGACCCCGAGGATGCGGTGCGGGCTCTCACCCTGTCCCGGGCCACCGGACGGAAGATGAAC
>CAYTTU010000098.1:0-10038 GCA_964440905.1 uncultured Acidimicrobiia bacterium
AGTTCGCCTGGCGCCCCTGGATGGTGGTGGGCCTCGTCGCTGCGCTCTTGGCGGCTGCGGTCGGGCTGTGGAAGGCGGTCACCGCCGAGGAGTCGGCTCCGCCGACCTACGGCGAGTACGACACCGCGGTGCGATCCGCCATCGCCGGACTCGTGTCCTCCGATGGCATCCAGGGCACCCAACGCGGTCATGTGGGGGATCGGCTTTCCGGTGCCGTCTGGTTCGACTCCCGCAGCAACGGTGACTGGGTCGTGGTGCAGCGCCAAGACCGGTCTGTGACCGCATACGGGTGGCCGTTGGATCCGAACGAATCCGCTGCACCCGAGGTGGTCACGACGATCTGGGTCCAGGTCGGTGACGTGCTCTACGAGGCCATGATGTCGCCCGACCAACCGGAAGGATCGTGGACGACACTGGCGCCCGCAGACGGTCTGACTCGCGCCTTCGGCCTCTCGCTGCTCGAGCGAGGCGCATCGCTGCCGGCCACGAACAGTGGAGTGGTGGGGTTGGCCGAGCCGGCGGGCGGCGGGGAGATCTGGACTCTCACGGCTCCGGTCAGCGATGGCGAGGGGATCGCCCGATGGGAGATCGGGCCTGACGGAGTACTGGTGTCGTGGTCGTTCGAACTGATGGGAGTGAGTCCGGAGAACCTCGAGTTTCCCGGTGAGACATCGGGTGAGGTGAGGTTCGCGCCGCTGGTCGACCCCGACCCGATCATGGTGCCAGATCTGGCACAGCCTCCGGATCCTGCCGTGTGGGGGCTGCCGGCCGATTTTCCGCTCTAGAAGCGCGCGCAGGCGATTCGGGCATCGGGCATCGGGTATCGGGCATCTGGCCTTGCGGTAGGCTCGCTCGGAGGACAGGAGGGGTTTCATCACGCATCCTTTGGTAGACCAACTCCGCTTTACCCGCTCCGAATTCGCCCGTGGGCTGGAAGGGCTCTCCGACCCCGACGCCCGCACGCGGCTCGGGTCTACCAACTCGATCTCGTGGAACGTGGGGCACCTCGCCTGGCAGGAGCAGCGGTACTTCCTGGTGTACGCCGGCGCCGAGATGCTCTATCCCGACATCCAGGAGCAGTTCGCCTTCCGCGCCCCGGCGAGCACGCCGTCGCTCGACGAGATGAAGGAGAAGTGGTTCACCATCACCGCCTCCGCCGACGGATTTCTCGATGCGGTGGACTCGGCGCGGCTGCTGGAGATGGCGATCAGCACCGCCGGCAAGCCGATCACCTCGTTCGGCAACCTGCTGCAGCGCACCATCTACCACTACTGGTATCACAACGGAGAAAACCAGGCGATCCGCCAGCAGCTCGGCCACACCGACCTGCCGCAGTTCGTGGGTGATATCGACGGGATGGCGCCGTACCGGGAGTCTTGAGTTCAGAGTTTGGAGTTCATTGGAAGTGAGCAGTGAGCCTCCGGCCTCTGGATCCGACTCTGAACTCTCAACTCCAAACTCTCAACTTCCCAGCGCCACACAGGTGATCTCGGGCAAGCCCTCTGCAGCGATCTCCCACGTCTCGCCTCGGTCCTGCGACACGTACACGGTGCCGTTCTCGTCGCCGATCACAGCCACCCCGTCTGCTGCCGCCAGGCAGGCGGTGTTGATGTTGGTGGAGAACCATTCCGGCAGTCCGTTGCGGCAGCGTTGCAGCGGACCACCGCCGAGGTCGGTGCGGTACACCGCTGCCTTGCGACCGGCGAACGAGGTGGCCACCGAGACCAGCACCGTGTCGCCGTCCACCGCCACCGCCCGGCAATAGTCGCCGTGGAGCCCATCGGTGCGGAAGTCCCATGTCTCGGCTCCGTCGATCGTGACCGCCAATCCGACCGCGGTGGCGGCCAGCGCCGCTCCGGGGCGATGCGGGTGGGCGATCACCTGGTGGACATCGGAGTCGATATCCATGGTGTCGCGCCAGGTGGGTGAGTCGGGAGAGGACCGCACCACCCCGCCGACGTGGACGTTGACGTACACCGTGCCGTCGGGGCCGCGGTCCAGGCTGCGCACGTCGGGCGGGCCGCCCCACGGGGTGTACCAGTCGCCCCGACCCGGAGCATGGTCGAAGCGGCGGTCCCGCTCCACCTTCCCGGTGTAGAGGTCGACGCGGTACAACCCGGCGGCGGCGGTGCCGAGCAGCACCTCGCCGTCGCCGGGGAGCACGCAGTTGATCCGGTGGGTGATACCCGGCTCCACTGTCGTACGCCCGCGGTGCAGGCGGACCCCGTCGCCAACCACCCACTCGCCGCCGATGGCGTCGATCCTCTCCCCGGCGTGTCGCACCTTGCGGTCGGGCAGCGACCACAACCCGCCGGCGGTACCGACGAGGATCGCGGTCACGGCTTGGGGAACCGCACCCCGCAGGAGTGATCCGGGCAATACCCGTTGGGGTTCTTCTTCAGGTACTGCTGGTGATAGTCCTCGGCGTAATGGAACTCGCCCAGCGGGTGGATCTCGGTGGTGATCGGACCCATCCGCACCTTGGCCAGCTCGGTTTGGAACATGGCCTGGCTGCGCTGGGCGGCAATGACTTGTTCGTCGTTCACCGTGTAGATCGCCGAGCGGTACTGGGTGCCGACATCGTTGCCCTGGCGCATCCCCTGGGTGGGATCGTGGTGCTCCCAGAACACCGCGAGCAGATCGTCGTAGGACACCTTGTTCGGGTCGTAAGCAACCAGCACCACCTCGGAGTGCCCGGTGCGGCCGGAGCACACCTCTTCATATGTGGGGTTGGGGGTGAACCCGCCGGCGTAGCCGACCGCGGTGGAGTACACCCCGGGGGTCTCCCAGTAGTCCTTCTCGGCGCCCCAGAAGCAACCCAAGGCGAACACCGCGGTCTCGATTCCGTCGGGAAACGGAGGGTGAAGCGGGGTGCCCAGCACCGCATGCCGCTCGGGTACCGACATGGTGGTGGTGCGGCCCTTGAGGGCGGACTCGGGTGTGACCATCTGCGACTTGGTGAACATGATCCCCTCCTGTGTGCTGTTGAAACGGTGGGAGCGCTGGAGGTGTTCCCGGGAGAGTTGCCAGTTGACCCGCCAGCCCCGCGACGGTCGATCGCGTCCTAAGCCCGGTTCCGCCTCCGCCGCATCACTCCCCAGGCGATCGCCGCCCCCAGGGCTGCCGCCACCGTCGCTCCGGAGATGAGCGGCACCGGCTGGGTAAGCCGCTTGGCGAGGGTGACCCGGCGGCGGAATTCGAGGATCGGCCAACCCCGCTTCTCAGCGATGGCGCGCAGCTCGCGTTCCGGGTTGATGGCGTGAGGATGGCCCACCAGCTCCATCAGGGGCAGGTCGGTGATGCTGTCGGAGTAGGCGAACGAGTCGGCGAGCGAGATGCCGTCGGCTGCGGCGCGAGCCGCCACCAGGTCGGCCTTGCCCTGTCCGTAGGCGTCGAACTCCACGTCCCCGGTGTACTTGCCCTCTGCGTCTACCTGGGTCCGGGTGGCTATCACCTCGGAGACGCCGATGTAGCGGGCCAGGGGGCGCACCACCTCTTCGGGGGAGGCGGAGACGATGAACACCTGGCGTCCTGCCCGCAGGTGCTCATCGATCAGGAACAGGGCCTCGGCGTAGACCAGGGGGGCGACCACCTCTTCGAGGGCCTCTTCGACGATCCGTTCCACCTCGGCGCGGTCCCATCCCTTGGTGAGCGACAGCATCGCCTGGCGCGCCCGGTCGAGTGTCTCCTGGTCGGCGCCGAAGAGCAGATACATCAACTGGCCCACCGCGGCGCGCATCAGGGTCCGTTTCCCCAGCATCCCCGACCGGTAGAAGTGCCCGCTGAAGGCGAGTGTCGAGGACTTGGCGATGACGGTCTTGTCGAGATCGAAGAAGGCGGCCGAGGTCATCACGACCGATGTTACGGAGATGCGGTGACAGTGCTCAGGGTCAGCCACCACACCCCTTGAACTCCCCCTCTCCGCTTCGTACCTTTCCCCCGCCCCCTCAGGAGAACCCATCATCCCGGCGCTCGCCATTTGGACGCCGGAGGACGGACTGCTCGGTGCCCTCGCCCCACTGGGGTTGGCGCTCGCAGCCGGTTCGGCGTTGGTGGTGGACCTGGATCGCGGTGGACCGCACTATCCGGGGGAGAAGTCGCTGGCCGATCTCTCTTCGGAAGGCTTGCGCCAGGTCGATCTGACCCCACGACCCGGGGTGGCGGTGCTGCGCAACGGGGGAGTGAGTGCCGGTGACGCCGCCGACACGATCACTGCCCTGGTGGCGGCGCATCCCACCGTGGTGCTGCGGTTGCCGCCCCGTCCCTATCCCGATCCGGCGGGCCCACCCGTGGTGGTTGTGCGGCTGCTGATTCCGGGCGATCTGTATCCGTGGGGTGGGCATCCGGCGGTGTGGCAGTCGACTCCGGCGCTGGCGCGGATGCCGGGTCCGGGAGTTCGATTGCCGGTGCCGCGGTCGATCACGGTGGAGAGCCTGCTGCGGGGGAGGCGCCCCCCGGGGCGGGACCGCTGGGTGGCGGCATGGCAGGCGGTGTGGAGGTTCCCGTGGGGCCGGTGACCCGAATCGTCGATCGCATCGTTGCCTCCGGGCTGCCGCTGCGCCGCCCCGAGGTGGCTCGCGCCGCGGCGGCATGGGCTGCGGTGGAGGCGCCGCTCGATCCCACCGCGGCGGGGCGCGCCGTCGACGAACTGGTCGGGCTCGGTCCCCTGGAGCCGTTGCTGGCCGAGCCTCTGATCACCGACGTGCTGGTCAACCGCTACGACGAGATCTGGGTGGAGCGTGACGGGGCGTTGGTGCGCACCGACGTCGCCTTCTCCGGACCGGAGGCGGTGGTGGCAGTCGTGGAGCGGGTCATCGCCCCGCTCGGGTTGCGCATCGACCGGGCCTCACCGGCAGTGGACGCCCGGCTCCCCGACGGGTCGCGGCTCCATGCGGTGATCCCGCCTGCCGCGGTGGACGGACCGGTGCTCGCACTGCGGAGGTTCCGCGCCGCGGTGGCATCGCTCGACGACCTGGTGTCTGTCGGGGCGATCGACCGGGGCGGCGCCGACCTGCTTGCCGGCGCGGTGGTGGAGCGGCGCAACCTGCTGGTGAGCGGAGGCACCGGTTCGGGCAAGACCACCCTGCTCAACGTGCTGTCGGCGGCGATCCCCGGCGACGAGCGTGTGGTCACCATCGAAGACTCCGCCGAACTGCACCTGCGCGGTCACGTGGTGCGCCTCGAGGCCCGACCTCCCAACGCCGAGGGCGCCGGGGAGATCACCCTGCGCACCCTGGTACGCCAGGCGCTGCGGATGCGGCCCGATCGCATCGTGATCGGCGAGGTGCGCGGCGCGGAGGCCCTCGACCTGATCCAGGCGATGAGCACCGGGCATGCCGGCTCGATGGGCACGGTGCATGCCAACGGACCCGACGAGGCGCTGTGGCGCGTGGAGACCCTGGCGCTGTCCGGCGACGCCCGGCTTCCCGAGGCCGTGGTGCGACGGCTGTTGCGCGCCGCGGTGCACCTCGTTGTACATCTGGAGCGGCGCGACGGACGGCGGCGCGTCGTCGGCATCCACGCCCTCGCCGGCGAGTCGACTCGGGAGGTGTGGGCGTGGTGATTGTCGTGCTGGCGGCCCTTGCGGTGGCGGCGGGGTCACCAATCGCCATGGTGGCGTTGGGATGGCTCGCCCTGGAGCATCCCGCGATCGAATTGGTTGTGATCGCGGCGCTTGCCGTGCCGGGATGGCTACGGCGGCGCCGCGCCCGCCCCGGTCCTGACGATGAGGCGGCGTTCCTGCTCGCCATGGGATCGGAACTTTCCGGGGGCGCCTCTCTGCGCACCGCGTTAGTGGCGGCGGCGCAGCGCTCCCCGCGGCTCGACCTGGCCCCGGCGGCCCGGGCCGCCGCCGCCGGTCTCCCCGCTGCCACCGTGGCCCGGTTGCTTCGCTCTGCGTTATCCGCCAACGGGCGGATCGCCTCCGCCTCATTCGTGCTCGCGGCCGAAAGCGGCGGTCCGGCGGCGACGGTGATGCAGTCGCTGGCGCTGCGGGCCGCCCGGGATGGGGAGTTGCAGCGGGAGCGGCGCTCGCTCACCGCTCAGGCGAGGGCCTCGGCATGGGTGGTGGCCGGGTTGCCGGCCGTCCTGCTCGTCGGCACTGTCGTCTCGGGGCGGCTCGACTCCGGTGGCGATCCGCTGCTCGGGGTGATCGTTGTCGTCGGGGTCGGATTGCAGGCGGCAGGCGTGGCGGTGGTGGCGGCGATGCTGCGGGGTGCAGATCGGTGATCGCGCTGTGCCTGGCCCTCGGTGTGGCGACCTGGTCGCGACGGCGCGGCGCGGTCCATCCCATCGCAGGTGCGGTACTCGCCTGGGGAGTGGTGAGCGTTCCGCCGGTGGCGGCCGCGATCGGCTCGGTGGCGTTGGCCCGACGCCGCTGGCGACGCGCTGCCCACACCACCGCCGAGCGACGAGCCGCCGACGAAGACGTGGTGCTGCTCGTCGATCTGGTGGCACTGGGAATCGCCGCCGGGCACACGGTGCGTCGCGCCCTGGCCGCGGCGATGCCACATCTCCATCCGCTGTTGGTCACCGAAGTGGCGGCGCTGCTCGAGGCGATGGACCGCGACGGAACCGGGGGAGCACTCACCACCGCAGCTGGTCGACTCTCCGAATTGGGCCGGGTGTGCGCCGCTGCCACCGTGTCGGGGGCGCCGCTCGGTCCGGCGGTGGCGGCGTACGCCGACCGGTTGCGTCACGCCGGTCACGAGGAGCGGATCGCCCGAGCGCGGCGCCTCCCGGTGCGCCTCCTCCTCCCGCTGGCGCTGCTGATCCTCCCCGGGTTTGTGGTCCTCGCCGTGGGACCGGCCCTGCTTCAAGCCATGGCGCGGCTCGGTCAGTGAGTGCCCGATGCCCGATCCCCGATGCCCGATGCCCGATGCCCGATGCCCGATGCCCGATGCCCGATGCCCGATGCCCGATGCCCGATGCCCGATTTCCAACTGCTGACGACTGACGACTGACGACTAATCCAAAGGAGCCCACACGATGAGATCCGAATCCGGTCAGGCGACCGCCGAGTACGCCTTGGTGATCGTCGCCGCCGCCATCGTTGCCCTCGCCTTGATCTCGTGGGTGTCGGGATCCGACGCCCTGCCTGCGTTCTTCGAGGCGGTGATCAACCGGGTGCGCGGCTTTGCCGGCGGCTGAGCGGGGAAGCGCCGCAGTGGAATTCGCTCTGGTCCTGCCGCTCGTCCTCCTGGTGCTGCTTGCCGTAGTAGAGGTGGCGGTGGCCGCCCGGGTGCAGCTGGAGGTGAGTCACGCGGCGCGCGAGGGCGCTCGGGAGGCGGCGGCATCACCCGACATCGAGCGAGCGGTGGCAGCGGTGCGCCGCAGCCTGGCGCCAGATGCCGCAGGCCGGGCCCGGGTGTCGGTGTCACGCCAGCACGTGGTGGGTGGGGCGGCCGAGGTGACGGTGCGGCTGCGGCATCGGGTGGCGGCGCCCCTGTTCGGCGGGTTCGACGTGGTGCTTGTCGGCCGCGCCGTGATGCGAGTGGAGCGGTGAACGAACGGGGCAGCGCTGCCATCACCCTCCTCGGGGTGATCGCCGTCGCCCTGGTGTTCGCCGTCGGCATCGCCGCGGTGGGCATCTGGATGCGGGCCCGCACCGAAGCCTCCGCCGCCGCCGACGCCGCCGCCCTGGCGGCGGCTCCGGTCACCTTCCTTCCCTTCGGAGCCAGGGGAACCCCGACCGAGGAGGCGGCGCGCTTCGCTCGCCGCAATGGAGCCCGTCTCGTCTGGTGTTCGTGCCCGCTCGACCCGTCGTGGGAGCCGCGCACCGTGGTGGTGGAGGTGGAGCGCCGCGTCACGATCTGGCCCCTGGGCGAGTTCGCGGTGCGGGCGCGGGGCAGGGCGGAGTTCGTTCCGGAGCTGTTGTTGGGGGGTGGGTAGGTGTTGGGTTCGCATGAGGCTGCGGCATCGGACGGGGACATATCTCATATCCCCGTTCACCAGCGCATGCAATCGAGTATGCTGATATGCATGCAGAGCACCAGTGTCCGCATCGACGTCGCAACCCACGAGATGATCAAGCGCCTGGCTTCGGACCTAGGGACGAGCGTCGGCGACACGGTTGCACTTGCCGTGCGCCGTCTCCAACAGGAGCACCTCGGTGAGGAGCTGAAGGCCGCACTCACGCCGGAAGAGACTCGGTGGCTCGATGCTGATCTCGGGTGACGTGGTTGCCCTCGATCTCGGACTCCCAAAGGGACGGGAGGCCGGCTTCAGGCATCCCGCTGTGGTGGTCACGGCACAGCGAACCCTCGACGCCGTCCCCAGCGTTCTCCAGATCGTGCCCCTGACATCGACGAACCGGAGTTTCAGGTCGGAGGTGCCCGTCGCACCAGACAGTCGCAACGGACTGGAGCAGATGTCGGTTGCCCAATGCCAGCACATCAGGGCGGTTTCGACCGACCGAGTGGAGCGGGTTGTCGGCAATGTCGGATCCGTGGTGCTCTCCCAGATCCGTGAGACGATCGGGTTGATCCTCGACCTTCCCACGTAGCCGCAGGAGGTCGAAACCGCGGGAATCTGCGGTCGGCGCGGGCAGGGCGAAGTTCGTTCCGGAGCTGTTGTTGGGTGCGGCGGGGTAGTTCAGGACGGAGTGCGGTACGCGGAGGGACCGATGGCCCTGGAGCCGCCGCCCAGGATCACCTACCTTGGCTTGGTGGCTGCTTCTGCGCACGGCACGCCGGCCCCCGTCCTCCTGCCGCTCACCCCGGCAGACATCAGCGGCACCGTGCCTCTCGAGTCTGTCTTGATGCGGCGGCGATCACGACGCCGCTTTACGGGAGACCCAATCACCGAGTCGGAGCTCGCCCAGCTGCTGTGGGCGGCGCAAGGAGTCACCGGAGCCGACCAGTACGGGCCGGTGCGCACCGCTCCGTCGGCGGGTCGCACCGATCCACTCGAGGTGTATGTGGTCACCGGCGGGGGTGTGATGCACTATCGGCCGCTGGAACACGCGGTCGAGCCGATCGACTCGGGCGATCGCCGCGCTGATCTGGCGACGGCCGCGGGTGAACAGGACTGCGTTCGTAACGCGGCCGCCGTCTTCGCCATCGTGGCCGAGTCGGCTCGGACCGCGGTCACCTACCTGGACCGGGCGGGGCGATTCGTCGCTCTCGAGGCGGGACATGCTGCCCAGAACCTCCTGCTCCAGGCCACGGTTCTCGGCCTGGATGCCGTGCCGGTGGGCTCGTTCGACGACGCTGCCGTGGCTGGCATCCTCGGGCTACCTGACGGCTGGGATCCGGTGTACCTGATTCCTGTGGGTCACCGGGCGCCGTCCGTACTCTGATACCAGTTCACGACGCCAATCGCCGTCTCATCTCCCCCGGATATAGCTGTCGAGTTGCTCGACCATGGCTGCGAGGTCTGCGATTACAGCTTTGACCACATCGCCAATCGAGACCACCCCGACGAGCTCGTTGTCCTCCAGGACCGGGAGATGACGAATGTGGCGCTCGGTCATCAGCTCCATGCACTCTTCGATTGAGGCTGTTGGGGCGACGGTCTTGACGTCGCTGGACATGATCTCGGACACGAGTGTGTCTCGCGAGGTCCGATCCACCAGCGCGACCTTACGGGCATAGTCACGTTCCGAGATGATGCCGACGAGCTTGCCGCCTTCTGTCACCACCAGGGCGCCGGCATTCTTCTCGGCCAGAATCTGGAGGGCTTCGTAAACAGAAGCTCCTGGCGCGACCCTGAATACTTCCGACCCCTTTACCGCAAGAATGTTCGCCACGGTCTTCATCGAGTCACCTCCAGTTCTGGAAGATAGAAGATTTGGACCGAGGAGGACAGGAGTCCTTCGGCACCCCTGTCAGGAGTTCGCTACCCACTGGAGTTCCGTTCGTGCTCAGTCTCATCTTGCTTGGGGGCTCGCCGCGCCCGGCCTGACGCGTGCCGGTAAGCCGCCTTTCGCCTGTTCCTGCCGCTGCTGTCGCGAAGGAGTACTGTCCCGCGTGGCGACCAGGGAGTACTTGTGGAAGAGTCCCGGAGTGGCGACGAGGCCTGGCAGGCGCTTCTGAGCGG
>CAYTTU010000099.1:0-5044 GCA_964440905.1 uncultured Acidimicrobiia bacterium
GCGCATCTTCCGCATGGCGCCGTTGCACCACCACTTCGAGTTGAAGGGATGGCCCGAGACCACCGTGATCGTCCGCTTCTGGATTCTGGCGGCGCTCTTCGTGGCGCTGGGCCTGGGACTGTTCTACGGAGACTTCATCACTTCGGGAGGCATCGGATGACCGTCCTCGTCATCGGCGCCGCCGCCAGTGGGCGAGCCGCACTCTGGGTACTACAGGACGAAGGGGAGAAGGTGGTCGTGTTCGATCACGACCCCGGCGCGGTCGCCGGGATCGAGGCCGCAGTGGTGTGTTCCGGCGAGTGGGATTCCGGGATTCTCGACGGCGTGAATCGCGTCATCACCAGCCCCGGGGTTTCGGAGCACTCCGCCCCGGTGGCGGCGGCCTTGGCTGCCGGCATCCCGGTGTGGAGCGAGTTGGAACTGGGCTTCCGCCGGGCGGGGCTGCCGGTGATCGCGGTGACCGGGACCAATGGCAAGACGACCGTGACCGAGATGGCGACCGCCATGCTGCAGCAATCCGGGATCCGCGCCACCGCGGCCGGCAACATCGGCGAGCCGCTGAGCGCCATAGACCCCGACGCATGGGATGTGCTCGTGGTCGAGGCCTCATCCTTCCAGTTGCGTTTCGTCGAGACATTTCACGCCCGCGTCGCGGTACTGCTCAACCTCGCCCCCGACCACCTCGACTGGCACTCGAGCATCGAGCGATACGTTGCCGCCAAGCAGCGCATCCTGGAGCGCCAGACCGCCGCGGACATAGTGGTGTTCGATGCCGACGACCCCGGGGCGGTGGCTGCGGTGGCTCCGGCGGTGGCGACGCCGGTTCCGGTGAGCGGCACCCGCATCCCCGATGGCGGCTGGGGGGTGGCCGACGGGGTGTGGCAGGTCGACGGGGCCTCGGTACCGGTCGCCGAACTGACCCGGCAGGATTCCCCCTTCCTGGTCGATCTCGCCGCCGCCGCCGCCGCGGCGCGCCATTTCGGGGCCCGCCCCGAGGCCATCGAAACCGCGGCGCGCCACTACCGCACCGGGCGGCACCGGCGCGAGGTGGTGGGCGTCTGGGACGGGATCACCTGGGTCGACGACTCCAAGGCCACCAATCCGCATGCCGCGGTGGCTGCGATCCGGGCGCATCGCCCCGTCGTGCTCATCGCCGGGGGGAGGTCCAAGGGACTCGACATCACTCCGCTGGTCAATGAACCCGGGGTGCGGGCGATCGTTGCCATTGGCGAGGCGTCCGCCGCGATCGCCGCGGCGGCGCCCGGGACCGTTCTCGCCGGCTCCATCGAGGAGGCGGTGGAGGCTGCGGCCGCACTGGCTCGGTCCGGAGACACCGTGCTGCTGGCGCCGGGTTGCGCCTCGTTCGACATGTTTCGTTCCTACTCCGATCGCGGCGAGCGCTTCGCCGCCGCGGTGCGCGCCTTGAGGGGAGGCTGAGATGTCGCATGTGGTCACGGTCCCGGCATCGCGCGCCGCGCTGCGAAGGGCGCGGGTCATCGATCGCGGCGTGTCACGCGCCATCGGCTTCCTGCTCATCCCGGTGATCCTGCTGGTGGTGCTCGGCCTGGGTGCCCTGCTGTCGGCATCCTCGGTGGTGGGACTGCGCGAGTCCGGCGACGGCCTGTACTACTTCAAGCGTCAGGTGGTGTGGCTGGTCGCCGGGGTGGTGGCGATGGTGGTGGCGGCGTGGGTCCCACTGCAGTGGTGGCGCAAGCTCTCGTTCCCAATGTTTCTTGGCACCGTCGGACTGTTGCTGGCCGTGATGTTTTTCGGGGTGCGCTCCAACGGGGCCACCCGGTGGCTCATCGTCGGTCCGGTCTCGGTGCAGCCGTCGGAGATCGCCAAGCTGACCTCGGTGGTGTTCCTGGCCACACTGGTGTCGCGTCGCGAGCATCTCATGGACCGGCTGTGGCCCTTTGCCTGGCCCTTGCTGATGTCGGTGGGGGTGGTGGGCGGGCTGGTGATGCTGCAGCCCGACCTGGGCACCACGCTCGTCATCGCTGCCGGGTGCTTTGCGATCCTGATGTCGAGCGGGGTGCCGTTGCGCTTCATCCTCGGCGGCTCGATCACCACCGGCGGCATCGCCTTCGCCCTCGCCTACTCGGAGCCGTATCGCTGGGCCCGGGTGACTGCCTTCCTCGACGTGGAGCGCGATCCACTGGGCACCTCCTATCAGGCGGTGCAGAGCCTGGTGGCCCTCGGCACCGGCGGAATCTGGGGGGTGGGACTGGGAGCGAGCCGCGCCCGGTGGTCGTTCTTGCCCAACGCCCACACCGACTTCGTGTTCGCCATCCTCGGTGAGGAGACCGGGCTGGCGGGATCCCTCAGCGTCATCGCCCTCTTCGTTGCCTTCACCATCGCCGGGCTGGCGATCGCCCGGCGCTGCACCGACCGCTTCGGCCGGCTGGTTGCGATCGGAGTCACCACCTGGATCTCCAGCCAGGCCCTGGTCAACATCGGCGGCGTCATCGGGCTGCTCCCGATCACCGGGATCCCGCTTCCCTTCGTCTCCTTCGGCGGGAGCGCCCTGGTGATCTCGCTGGTGGCAGTCGGGCTGTTGGTCAGCGTCGCCCGTCACTCTGCGGCTCTGGCGGGAGAGGTGCGGTGAGGATCGCCATCGCCGCCGCCGGCACCGGTGGCCACGTCTACCCGGCGCTGGCGGTGGCCGAAGCCCTAGCCGGTCAGGGGATCGCAGCCGGCGACCTGGTGTTTCTTGGCGGCGATCGCATCGAGGCCAGCGCCATTCCCGCCGCCGGGTATCGATTCTGCGGTTACCGGCTCACCCGCCTGCAGCGCCGGCTGACGCCGGCGAATCTGGCGATCCCCTGGGTGGTGCATCGCAGCGCAACGGCGATGGCCGCGGAGCTGCGGCGCAGCCGGGTGAGCGTCGTCCTGGGCATGGTCGGCTACGTGTCGGTGCCGGCCGCGGTGGCGGCACGCCGCGCCGGCATCCCATTCGTCCTCCATGAACAGAACGCCGCTCCGACCCTGGCGGGTCGCTTTGGGGCGCGCCGCGCCCGGCGCACCCTTCTGGGACTGCCGGGCGCCTCCGAGCGCCTGCCGCGCTCCGAGGTGGTGGGCAACCCGCTGCGTCGCGAGATCGCCTCGTTCGATCGCGCCGCGCGCCGCCCCGCCGCCCGAGCCCGATACGGGCTTCCGGCTTCCGGACCGGTGGTGGGGATTTTGGGAGGCTCGCTCGGAGCCCTGACTCTCAACCGGCTTGGCGGTGAGATCGCCAGAGCGGCGGGGAGTGCTGTGCTGCACCTCACCGGGCGCGCCGCCGCCGGCGTCGAGGAGGCCACAGGGGGTTCGCTACCGTGGATCAGGATCCCCTACGAGGAGCGGATGGACGACTTCTACGCCGCCGTGGATCTCGTGGTGTCCCGGGCGGGGGCGATGACCGTGAGCGAGCTCGCCGCCACGGCGACTCCGGCGGTGCTGGTTCCGCTGGAGCGTGTCGGTCAGACCGGCAACGCCGCGGTGCTCACCGGGGCCGGTGCCGCGGTCGCGGTGTCCTCGGCCGAGGTGGCCACGGTCGCCGGCATCGTTGCCGATCTCGTCGCCGACCCGGAACGACGCGCCGCTATGGGCCGCGCCGCGGCCACGATGGCCCGCACCGACGCCGCCGCGGTGGTGGCGCGCCGCCTCATCGAGGTGGCCGGTGGTTGAACTGGTCGGATACCGACGGGTGCACCTGATCGGGGCCGGCGGCATCGGGATGTCCGGTCTGGGCAAGATCCTCGCCCAGGCTGGCCACGTCGTCACCGGGTCCGACCTCAAACCGGGCCACTCCCTCACCGAACTGGAGGATTTGGGGGTGGAGGTGTGGGTGGGTCATCGTCCGGATAGGGCCACGGAGTGGGATCTGGTGGTCGTGTCGAGTGCCGTTCCGGCGCGCGACCCCGAGGTGGTCGCCGCCGCCGCCGCCGGGGTCCCGGTCTGGCCCCGTGCCCAATTGCTGGCCGAGATCACCGAGAGACTCCCCACAGTCGGGGTCACCGGCACCCATGGCAAGACCACCGGCACCGCCATGCTCGTGGCGGCGCTGCGCGGCTTGGGGCGCGACCCCTCTTTCATGGTTGGGGGCGATCTGGTGGACCTCAACACCAACGCCCATCTCGGCGAAGAGGATTGGTTCGTTCTCGAAGCCGATGAGGCGTTCGGCACCTTCCTCACCTTGCGGATGCGCGGCCTGGTGATCACCAACGTCGAGGCCGACCATCTAGATCACTACCGCACCGTCGAGCTCCTCGAGGCGGCCTTCGCCGACGTCGCCCGGGGAGTGTCCGGACCGGTGGTGACCTGTTTCGACGATGCCGGGGCGCGCCGCCTCGCCGCGGCGGTGCGCGGTGTGGTCGGATACGGCTCATCTCCCGATGCCCGATGGCAGATCACGGACCTGGAACACCTGCCCGCAGCGGTGGGCTTTCGGCTGGTGGGGCCGGGGGGACCGGTTCTGGTACGGGTGCCCAAGCCGGGATGGCACGTCGCCCGCAATGCCGCCGGGGTGCTGGCGCTGATCGGGGAGCTGGGTCTCGACGTCGCCGCCGCCGCAGAGGGCCTGCGCGGATATGCCGGGGTGCGGCGGCGTTTCGAGGTGCGCAGCCGACTCGGCGGGGTCACGATCGTCGACGACTACGCCCACCATCCCACCGAGGTGGCCGCGACCCTCGCTGCCGCCCTCCTCGGTCATGCGGGCCGGGTGATCGCGGTGTTCCAGCCGCATCGTTACACCCGCACCGCGGTGGCAGGCGCCGCCTTTGGTTCGGCGCTCATCGGTGCGCACCGCGCGTTCGTCACCGACGTGTATCCCGCCGGCGAGGCGCCGATACCCGGTGTGACGGGCCGGGTGGTGGCCGAGTCGGCGCGGGCGGCCGGCGTGGACACGGTCTACGTGCCCCGTCGTTCCGACCTTGCCGCCGAAGTGGCCGCGGCGGTGCTTCCGGGCGACCTGGTGCTGCTCATGGGTGCCGGCGACATCACCCTGGTCGCCGACGAGATCGCTCCGCTGTTGGCTGCGGTGTCGTGAACGGCTTCGACGACC
>CAYTTU010000100.1:0-4150 GCA_964440905.1 uncultured Acidimicrobiia bacterium
GGTATCGGGTATCGGGAATCGGGCATCGGGTCCTTCGGCCGCTGTCCCACGCTCCACACCCATCTACCCTTGCCCTATGACCACATACCGGGCTCCGGTCACCGACATGCGATTCGCCATCGAGCACGTGGTTCGACTCGACACTCTGGGAGGCATCGACCGTTTCGCCCACGTCGACACCGACCTGCTCGGCGGGGTCCTCGATGAGGCAGGCCGGTTTGCCGCTGAGGTGATCGCCCCCCTGGCCCGCGTGGGCGACAAGGTGGGGAGCGTGCGCAACTCCGACGGGACCGTGACCACACCCCCCGGATACCGCGACGCCTACTCCAAGTGGACCGGCGCCGGCTGGCCAGCGGCCGGATTTCCTGAAGAAATCGGCGGCGGCGGCCTCCCCTGGATGGTGGCTATGGCGGTGCAGGAGATGATGAAGTCCGCCGACCTGGGCTTCTCGCTGTGCCCGATGCTGACCTACGGCACGGTGGACATGCTGTTGCAGCACGGATCCGATGAGCAGCGCGCCATCTATATGGACAAGCTGGTACCGGGGACCTGGAGCGGAACGATGCTGCTCACCGAGTCAGGGGCGGGATCAGACGTGGGGGCGCTGGTCACCCGCGCCACCCCGCAGGGGGACGGCACCTACCGGATCAAGGGCACCAAGATCTTCATCACCTGGGGGGAGCACGATCTCACCGAAAACATCGTGCACATCGTCCTCGCCCGTACCCCTGATGCCCCTCCGGGCACCAAGGGCATCTCCTGCTTCATCGTCCCCAAGTTCCTGGTGAACCCCGATGGCTCGCTCGGAGAGCGCAACGACGTCACATGCGTGTCTATCGAGGAGAAGCTCGGGATCCACTCCAGTCCGACCTGCGTCCTCTCGTTCGGAGAGGGCAGCGACGGCGCCGTCGGCTACCTGATCGGGCAGGAACAGCAAGGCATGAAGTACATGTTCACGATGATGAACGAGGCCCGGCTCTCGGTAGGCATCGAGGGGCTCAGCGTGTCCGAGCGCTCCTACCAGCAAGCGACCCGATACGCCCGGGAGCGGATCCAGGGCCGGCTCATCGGCGGCGACTCTCCTGAACCCGTGGCGATCATCGAACACCCCGACGTGCGACGCATGCTGCTCACCATGCGGGCCAACATCGAGGCGATGCGCGGAGTGCTGTATCGAGCCGCCGCGGCCATCGATGTCTCCCGAACCCATCCCGACCCCCAGGTGCGGCAGGAGAACGAGGCGATGGCTGCGATCCTCACCCCGATCTGCAAGGCATGGGCCACCGACCTCGGGGTCGAGATGACTTCGCTCGGCATCCAGGTCCATGGCGGCGCCGGGTTCATCGAAGAGACCGGGGCAGCCCAATGGTGGCGCGACTCCCGGATCGCCCCTATCTACGAGGGCACCAACGGGATCCAGGCGATCGACCTGGCCCTGCGCCGGTTGCCGATGGAGGGGGGCGCCGCGATGCAGCGCATCCTCCAGGCGATCCAGACGGACGCCGCGGCGCTCGAGGGAGACCTCAAGCCGATCGGGGAACGTCTCACCACCGCCCTCGAGGCCACCGCCGAGGTGGCGATGACCTACGGGCAATGGCTGGTGGCGGGGCGCTACGAGGACGTGCTCGCCGGGGCCACTCCCTTCCTCAAGATGATGGGGGACACCCTCGGTGGCTGGATGCTGGCCCGCGGTGCCCACGCCGCCGCCGAAGACGCCCCGGGTTATGACGCGGCGTACCTCGCCGATCGCATCGCGGTGGCCGAGTTCTACGCCGAGCACATACTCACCAGGGTGCCGTCGCTCAAGGCGACCAGCTTGGCCGGCGCCGCAGGGATGTATGCGATCGCCGAGGAGCGGCTCTAGGCCGACGCCCGCCGCCCGACGCCCAACGCCCGACGCCCGACGCCAGTTGCCAGTTGCCAGTTGCCAGTTGCCAGTTAACCACTCATCACCGTGCGCGTCTTACGCGCCAGCTGGACGCGTAAGACGATTTTGTCATTAGCAGGAGCGGCGCTGAGCCTCAGGGTGGAAGTCCCTCAGTGCAATTCGTCGACGTCAGGCAGTCGGCCGTCATCGGGCATCGGGCATCGGGCATCGAGCATCGAGCATCGAGCATCGAGCATCGAGCATCGAGCATCGGACACCGGGCCTCGGGCTACCGTCCCCTCCCCCGCACCAGGAAGGCCACCAATGCCCAAGTCCTACTCCTCACCGCCCGCTCTCGACATCGAGCTCGACGGGACATACGGCGCAACCCTGCACACCAGCCTCGGTGACATCACCGTCGAGTTCCTCGCCGCCGAGGCGCCGCTGGCGGTGAACAACTTCCTGTTCCTCGCCGGAGAGGGCTTCTACGACGGGGTGATCTTCCACCGGGTGATCTCGGGATTCATGATCCAGGGTGGCGATCCCACCGGCACCGGACGGGGCGGACCGGGATACAAGTTCCGCGACGAACTCGAAGGACCCGGCAAGTACACCCGGGGGACGATGGCGATGGCCAATGCCGGGCCAAGCACCAATGGCAGCCAGTTCTTCCTCATGCACCGCGACTACGGACTGCCGCACAACTACACGATCTTCGGCAGGGTCACCGCGGGCATCGAGGTGGTGGACGCCATCACCGCCCTGCCTACCGATTCCCAGGACCGACCGGCCAAGCCCCCAACCATCGACCGCATAACCATCACCGGGAAGTAGCCGCGGCGATCCAGGAGTCGATCTCCTCCCAGCGTTCGAACAGCCAGTCGATCCTGCCCCGCCTGGTGTCGGGGATCGACCCCCCGGGGAATCGCTGCATGCGGATTCGCAATTCCGACCCCACGATCCTTCCCGACCAGGCATCGGGGATGGTGGCAAGGGGCTCGAGACCGGTGTGGGCCACGATCACGACATCGTGGCCGAGCTCGAGCAGGGCGGCGGTCCCGGCGGGCCGCGGCGGCAGAACGCGCTGCAGAGCCCGGGATCTGTCTGCCAGATCACTGCGGCGCTCCCCCAGCCCGGCGATGATCCGATCGCGCCGCTCCGCGGTGAACCGGGTTCCCTCCGGATAGATGAGCACTCCCTCGGTGGAGGGGAGCCCTTCAGCCAGTGCGGCTACGGCGCGCACCTCGACGACGGAATCGCCTTCACGGTCGACGAAGTGATTGATGAGGCGGTTGCCGGCGATGTCCATGGTCGGGTCGGCGAGCAGCTCCTTCTTCAGCACGTAGCGCAGCCGGATACCCGCCCCCGCGGTGACGAGCACGTTGGGCAGAAGGGTGTCGACGATGCTGGCGTGGCGCATCATCACGATGATCGGGCCGGGGGCAACGACGTCGAGGCCCTCGACCGACACCCTGAGTCGGAGGATCCGCACCACCGCCCCGAAGAGCATCCGGGCCCACCACTCCTGGAGCACGTAGGACGACTCTCGCATCGCGGCGCGATTGCGTCCGAACCCGGCGCCCACCCAGTGGGCGAGCAGTCGAACCAGGCAAACGTTTCCCACCATCAGGTACCACCAACCGAAGCCAAAGATCCGCAGCGCAATCGGTCTCCTGCGGCGGAGAGCCAACCGGAACCCGTCGACCGCGGCGCCCGCCACGATCCACACGGGAGCCAGGACGGTGACCAGGACGAACGACAGGATGGTCAGCGGAACGGTGCGCAGCCGGCGCACCCAGGGACGAGGCGCCGCCACCTACAGGTATTGCCCAGGGGGTTTGGCATGCCCCGACTGGGCCTCGATCGCCCGGGAGCGCAGCTGTTGCAACTGGCTCGCCGCCGCCGCCTGCTGGCTCCACAGTGTCGCCTGGATTCCCGCAAAGAGGCCTTCGAGCCATCCCACGAGCTGTGCCTGGGCGACGCGGAGCTCGGCCTCGGTCACCGAGTCCGAGGACAAGGGGACGAACAGGTCGTTGAGTTCCAGGCGCAGATCATGGCTGAGGACATCCTGCATCTCGGCCAATGAGCTGTCGAAGATCGCCGCCAGTCGCCGACGCCCCGCCTCGTCGAGGGGAGCCTGGCGGATCTCTTCGAGCATCGCCCGGGTCATCGAGGCGATCCGCATCAGCTTCGGCGCCTGGATGTAGGAGTGGTCGTCGTCGTCCTCAGGCAGAGTCTCAGGCAGAGTCTCGGCCGGTGGCGGGGTGATCGGTTCGGTCATGG
>CAYTTU010000101.1:0-7554 GCA_964440905.1 uncultured Acidimicrobiia bacterium
GCCTGCCACCGTCGTCGTGCTGGCGATCGCGCTCGGCGTAGAAGTCGTGGTCGTCGTCGGCGGACGGGTGGTTGGCGGGGGGCTGGTGGTGGTCGTGGTCGAGGTGGCGAGGAACTCGCGAAGCTGCCGGGCCTCATCCTCACGGCGAACCCGCTCCGCCTCCTGCGCTATCCACTCGGCAGCAACTTCCTGATAGCGGGTGTTGACGGCCTCGAGCTCCTCGTAGATCACCACCACCAGCCGCTCCATTTCCTGACGTAGTTCCTCCTGGCCCGCCACGGCCTCCTCGACAAGGGTGCGCTGTTGCTCGAAGTCGCGCCGGGCCACCTCGAGGCGATTCAGTACCTCACGGTCGGTTTCCGACACTGATGCCAGATAGACGTTGCGGGCAGGCAGGTGCCCGAGGTCACTGTCCGAGGACACTGACGAGGTGGCGTTGCCCGCCACCATGTACATCTCGGCGGCGCGTTGACGCGCCGCGCGGCGCGCCACCACGAGATCGCGCTCGCGGGCGGTCAGCTGCACCCGGAGCCGGTCGAGCGCGTCGAGCAGAGTTGCCTCCTCTGCCACCGCCGCCTCGTAGGCCGCCACCTCATCCGCAAGACGCTCGGTGACCCGGCGCACCTCGTTGCGGGCGTCGTCGAGATCATCCTGGGTCACCTCGGCATAGACGGGAGACGCCGCGGCAAGTAGGGCCAGCACCACGACGGTGCCCAGGCGCCTCACCGCGACAACCCAACTGCCCCGGCCCAGCCACCCCCGGAGAAGTCGACCACACCCTCCTCCGCCAGCTTGTGGAGATGGGCTTCCACGGAGACGGCGGCGGCGGGATGCAGCGCTGGATCCACATCGGCGTACACCCGTTGCACCACCTCTGCAACCGTTGCCGCCCCGGAGCGCACCGCATCCACGATCTGCGCCTCCCGCTCCAGGCGATGCGCCAGGTAACCCGCCACCACGCCACCGGGATCTTCCACGACCGGTCCGTGACCCGGGTAGATGGTCGCTGGTCGAAGTCCCTGGATCCGGCGCAGCGAGTCGAGGTAGCGCTTCATGTCCTCGACCATGACGGTCGAGCCACCCATGATGTGATCCCCGGTGAACAAGGCCCCTCCGATCAGATAGCACGTCGAGTCGGGGGTATGCCCCGGTGTGGCTACCGCCACCAGCCGCTGCAAGCCGAACTCGACCACATCACCATCGGCAAGCAGCCGGTCGGGTCTGAAGGCGGCCGAGGCCGGGCCCGCGGTGGGGACCCCGAGCCGGGCGGCGAGATCCGGGGCCCCGGGAGCGTGATCGGGATGACCGTGGGTCACCGCCACGAGTACCGGACGTAGGTTCCCCACCGCCCGCACCACGGCATCGAGGTGGCCGGGGATGTCGGGTCCCGGATCGACCACGATGCACTCCTCGCCGGATCCGATCACCCAGGTGTTGGTGCCGCTGGCAGTCATCGGGCCGGGATTGGGGGCGAGGACGAGTTCGACGTTCACGATGGGTGGTACCCGGGATCGCCGGGGAGCAAGACGGTCCATTCCCCGTCCGGGCCCAATCGCAGCTGTGGTTCCACCCGCACCGGGGTGGAGGCGGCAGCGGTGCTGAGCGCTTCATCCACGCTCCGGGCGGCGGCCAGCATCTCGAGGTGGACCCGGGTGGGCACCTCCACCAGCCACTCGCCCGACGCCGCAGCCCGGAGGGCGTGCTGCGGTGTGACCCATACCGGGTCGTACACCTCGGAGCGATCCGGTCTGACCCCGGGATCGGCGTCCACCGCCAGCATGTAGAACCTGGTGTCGAACCGGATCGGAAGGCCGCGCGGGGTGACCCAGTTGCTCACGTAATGCAGGGCGTCGCCGTCGAGGACCGCGCCGGCAGTGATCAGGGACGGGTAGATGACACCCGTGGGCGCGGTTACGACCCCGGCAGTGGTGACTGCGATCCCCACCTCCTCGGCGAGCTCACGGAGCGCTGCTGCCCGCCAGCCGAGCTCGTCTGCATCCCCGCTCCAGCGCACCACCCGGCGGGTCGCGGGGTCGGAGTCGGCGGAGTCGACGGCGCCGCCGGGGAAGACCCGAGCACCGCCCATGAAACGCGCCTGGCGCGCCCGTCGCACCATGAGCACCTCGAAGGGATCTCCCGTGGGTCGCAGCGCCATGACCGTCGCTGCGGGCCGCGGTGTCACCTCGGCGGCGGCGTGGGACTCCACGGAGGCGAATATAGGGCCACCGGTAGGCTGTGCCCATGCCCTCGTATCCGCCGTCGGTGGACGCCATCGCCACCGCCATCGACGACGGATCGCTTCCCCGGCCCCTCCTCGTCGAGATCGCACGCCGCGCCGTCGAGCAGTGGCGACATGACCCCGACGGCGACCCCGCGGAGGAGGCCCGCAAGCGCGTCGCCGCGTTGGTGCGGCGGCGCGATCACCGCGTGATGAACGCGTCAGGGGTCCTGCTCCACACCAACCTCGGCCGGGCCCCGCTTCACCCCGATGCGGTCTCGGCCGCGGCGCGGGCCGCCACCCACTACACGTCCCTGGAGATGGATCTGGCCGCGGGCACGCGGGGTGGGCGAGGCGAATACGCCCACGACCTGATCTGTGCCCTAACCGGTGCTGAGGCGGCGCTGGTGGTGAACAACAATGCCGGCGCATTGCTGTTGGCAGTGGCGGCGCTTGCCGGGGGACGCGAAGTCGTGGTGTCGCGCGGCGAACTGATCGAGATCGGTGGGTCGTTCCGTCTGCCTGAGATCGTCGCCGCCGCCGGCGCCCGTAGCCGGGAGGTGGGCACCACCAACCGAACCCGACTCGGGGACTACCGCAGCGCGATGACGGCCGCCACCGGCGCCCTCCTGAAGGTGCACCCATCCAACTACCGCGTCGAGGGGTTCACCACCGAAGCCACCTATCGCGATCTGGCGGCCCTCGGCGCTTCTGGAGGCGTGCCGTTCGTCGGTGATCTGGGGAGCGGTCTTGTGGATGAGCGGGTCTCGTGGCTCGGTGGCACCCCACCGACTTGGCTGGAGGGCGAGCCGGGGATGCGCCAGGTGCTCGAGGCAGGCGCCGACCTGGTGTTGTGCTCCGGTGACAAACTGCTCGGCGGGCCGCAAGCCGGGATCGTGGCGGGAAAGTCGGTGACGGTGGCCGCCCTGGCGGCACATCCTCTGGCACGAGCGGTTCGCATCGGCGGCCCGCCGCTGGCGGCCCTCGCCGCCACCCTCGATCTCTACGCCCGCGGTCGCGGGGCCGAGATCCCCTTCTGGCGGATGGCCTCGCTCCCCGCCTCCGAGCTGGAGCGCCGTTCGGAAGACGTCGTCGCCGGCGCCGGAGTCGGCTCCGTGGTGCCCGGTCACTCCCTTCCCGGAGCGGGATCGGCACCAGGGCGTGGCATCCCCGGACCGGTGATCGCATTGCCGGGAGGCGAGGCGGCGCGCCGCGCCCTTCTCGACGGGGAGCCGCCGGTGCTGGCCCGTCTGGAGCGCGACCAGCTGGTGGTGGACCTGCGCGCCGTCGAGCCCAGCGATGACCCCATCCTGATCGAGGCGATAAGCACCGCATGCCGGTGATCGCAACTGCCGGTCACGTCGACCACGGGAAGTCGACTCTGGTACGCGCTCTGACAGGGCGCGACCCCGATCGCTGGGAGGAGGAGCAGCGCCGCGGCATGACGATCGACCTCGGGTTCGCCTGGACCGAGATCGCGGGGCGCGAGGTCGGGTTCGTGGACGTACCCGGCCACGAGCGCTTCATCAAGAACATGCTTGCCGGGCTCGAGGGACTCGACGCAGCCCTATTCGTCGTCGCCGCGGACGAAGGGTGGATGCCGCAATCCGAGGAGCACCTCGCGGTGCTCGACCTCATAGGCGTGGAGCACGCCGTGGTGGCGCTGACCCGCGTCGACCTGGTAGACGCCGAGACGGCCGACCTCGCCGCCCTCGACGTGGCCGAGCACCTCAACGGCACCAGCCTCGCAGGGTCCGAGGTCATCCCGGTGGCCGCCCCACAGGGACGCGGACTCGATCGACTGCGGGCCGCCCTCGGCGCCCTGCTGCAGCCCGAACAAGATCTGGGCCAACCCCGCCTGTGGGTGGATCGGTCGTTCACCATTGCCGGGGCGGGGACGGTGGTGACCGGCACCCTCATCGGAGGAACCCTGCGGGTCGGTGACTCCCTCACCGTGTACCCATCGCAGGCCGCGGTGCGGGTGCGGGGACTGCAGACGCACGAGCGCGCCGTCACAGAGGTGGCCCCGGGCAACCGGACCGCGGTGAACCTCAGCGGGGTGGACCGTGCCGCGGTGTGGCGGGGGGCGATGCTCGGGCTGCCGGGTGCCTGGCGCACCACGCACCGCCTTATCGCGGACCTGCGCACGGTGCGCTCCTTGAGCGAGCCCCTCTCGAGCCGGGGATCGTTTCACGCCCACATCGGCAGCGGCTCGCATACCGCCCGGTTGACCCTCGTGGAGGGTCCCGAATTGGTGGGCCGCGGAGCAGCGGTCATCACCATGGAGACTCCAGTGCCTGTGGCGGCGGGTGACCGTGTGGTGTTGCGCGAGGTGGGCAGACGCGCCGTCGTCGCCGGCGGCAAGGTGCTCGATCCCCATCCTGCGGAGCGGGCTCGTCTCGATGCCGACCAGCTGGTGGCGCTGCGCGCCGCCGCGGTTCCCAACGACCGTGCCGCGGTGCTGCTGTCGATTCGGGGAATCGCCCACTCCGCCGATCTCGCCGCGGACACCGCCGGAGGGGTGGCCGGGGATGCGCTCGCGGCCGGGGACCTGATGATCGATGCGACCGCGACAAGCCGCCTCGAGGGCGGGGCGATGCTGCTGCTCGACCGTTACCACGACGAGAACCCACTCCGCCCCGGGATGCCGGCACCGGCGCTGGCGACGGCGCTCCGGGTCCCCATCGAGGTGCTCGAGGCGGTGGTGGCCAGGTCGGATCGACTGGAGATGGCAGGCCCGGCGGTGCTCCGGGCGGGCTTTGCCCCCCGACTCCAGGGAACGGGAAGCCAGGCGTGGGAGTCGGCGCGCTCCCGCTTGGGTGAATCGGGCTTTGCAGCCCCGCGGCGCGACGAGCTGGGACTCGGGGCGGAGGTGCTGCACGCCCTGATCCGCGACGGGGCCCTGGTCGCGGTCGGTGACGACCTGGTCTACCTGCCCGAGACGCTGGAACGAATCGTCGGGGCGACGCGGGACCTGGAGGACGGCTTCTCGGTTGCCGGGTTCCGCGACGCTCTCGGGATCACCCGGAGGCACGCGATTCCGCTGCTGGAGTGGATGGACCGCGCCGGGATCACGAGACGCGACGGAGACACGCGGTCGATCAAGCGCTGAGTTGGGTCAGACCGAGGCTCGCCGCGTGGCGACCTGGCGGCGCTCCACCTCGGTGAGGCCCCCCCAGATTCCATAGGGCTCGCGGATCTCGAGTGCGAACTCAAGGCATTCGTCCTTGACGCTGCAGACGCTGCAGATCGCCTTGGCCTTGGCCTCCCGCTTCTCGCGGTCTTCCTTGCGTTCCGAGTTGCTCGGAGGAAAGAACAGATACGAGTGATTCCCGCGGCAGAGTCCCTTGAGCTGCCACGACCGATCTACGTTGGCGACGCCGTCCAACACGATGCGCGCTCCCTTTGGTGCCAGCGGGCGGGGACGGTAACAGCGTCGTCAGCGACCCGCCAGGGAAATCCTGCCAGGCTCATACAGGATCGACCTCGAGAACCACGCCATCGATCCGCGTCACCACCACCGCATCACCCGGGCCGATCCCGGAGTGGCGTGTGGATCGCGCCCGCCAACGGACCCCATCGACCTCCACCTCACCGTCGGGAGCGATGGCGGCGACCGCCAGACCGCGCCGGCCGATCAGGTGGGAGCGCCCGATCGTTGCCGTCGAGAACCGGGCCCGCACCACGGTGGTCAGGGCGAAACCGAAGAAGAGCGCGGTGCCTGCCACCACCAGCACCACAACCCACCCGACGGCCGCGAGATGGGGATCACCGTCCACCAGACGAAACCCGGAAGACAGCAACAGGCCGGTTCCCAGCAGCGAGCGCCAACGCAGGTCGTTGCGCTGGAAGTCGGCCAGGTACAGCCCGATTCCGGCGAGCGCCAGCACCGGTGCCGGCCACCACGTCGGCATCACCGCCAGCCCGTAGCCGGCGAGCAACAGGCACACGGTTCCGGTGGCCGCGGCCAGACCAGGGCCGGCGGCATAGAACTCGAACGCGATCAGGGCCATCCCCACCATCAGGAAGAAGAACGCCGCCTCGGGTCGCACCGCGGCGTGCAGCACCCGATCCACCAGCCCCTCGGAGACGAACCGAACCGGCACCGCCAGGACCAACCGGGTCTCGCCATCGACCACCTCGCTCCGAGCCGTTTCGAGGGTGACCGGCACCCCACCGGCGGTCACGCTGCGGCCGTCGAGAGCGACCACGAACTGCCCGATCGAGGGCGCCACCAGCTCAACCAGATCGTTGTCTGACACGACTTCGACCAGCTCCGCCGCGTATCGGTCCGGCCAGTCCCCTGCGTCCTCATCGGAAGCTCCGCCCGCCAGGGCGGGACGGGCCCGACCGATGGTGACGCCTGGTGCCGCACCGCGCACCGCCGCGGCGGCAAACAGATCCACGGCAGCCCCTTGCAGGGTGGCCGGGGCCGGTCCCACCCAGGCGGCCACCGGGACCGGCGACCGCGAGATCACATCGATGAGTCCAGCGACGTCTCCCCCGAGCACAGCTTCGACATCGAGTTGCAAGACCACTAAGTGGGCATCCGTGCCGGCGAGGACACCGGTGACGAACTCCACGGTGCGGTGATCCATCGGCCCACCCACCACCACGACGTCGATCGAGCCCGGGTCATTCTGGGCGGCGGCGACACCCGGAGACATGGCGATGGCAGCGATGAGGGCCGTGGCGAAAAGGCGAAACATTCGGTGCGATGGTATCCCGACTCTTCGCCAGGTCATCCGGGACTCGTCGTCCGTCATCCGTCGTCCGCCGTCACCGGAGCGGTGGTGGAGTTGCGTCGCTCACTGACTGGGGACTGGCGGCTGGAGACTGGTGACTACCCTCGCCCCGTGCCCTCGATCCTGCTTGTGGCCGATGAGCCCTGGGTGGTCACCGACGTGATGGCCGCCCTTGCCCACACCCGATACCAGGTGACGGTCACTGCCGACCCGCGCAGCGTGGTTGCCGCCACCCAAGACACCACTCCCGATGTCGTCCTGGTCGATCTCCAGGTGGGCTCGATGGGAGGCATGGCGGTCACCCGGGCAGTGCGGGATGCGTTCGCCGTTGCCAAAGACCAGGCGCCTCCGGTGGTGCTGCTGCTCGACCGCGACGCCGACGCGTTCCTCGCCGGGCGGTCCGGGGCGGTGTCGTGGGTGCGCAAGCCGTTTGGCTCGGCCGAGCTTCGGGAAGCGATAGAGCACGGAGTCGGCCTCACCAGATGACGAGAGCCCCCGAAGGCTCGGGGGCTCTGGTCGGGACGGCCGGATTTGAACCGGCGGCCTCATCGTCCCGAACGATGCGCGCTGCCAAACTGCGCCACGTCCCGT
>CAYTTU010000102.1:0-2679 GCA_964440905.1 uncultured Acidimicrobiia bacterium
GTCGAGACCCCACTGGGGATGCGGGACATCTACCGCCTCGATGCGGTGCGCAACCTCGGGGATGTCGACTCCCTCCCCTACTCCATCAAGGTTCTGCTCGAGGCGGTGCTGCGCACCCACGACGGCCACGTGGTGCGTGACGAGGATGTGACGGCCCTGGCCCGCTACGACGCCACCCGGGTGGCCGAGACCGAGATCGCCTTCCGCCCCGGACGGGTGGTGCTGCAGGACTTCACCGGCGTCCCGGTGGTGGTCGACCTCGCGGCGATGCGGGCGGCCATGGTGCGCATGACCGGCGAGGAGTCCAGCGCCAAGCGGGTCAACCCCCTGGTGCAGTGCGACCTGGTGATCGACCACTCGGTGCAGGTCGACGCCTTCAACACCCCGCTCGCCCTGCAGATCAACAGCGCCCATGAGTTCGAGCGCAACCAGGAGCGTTACGAGTTCCTCAAGTGGGGCCAGCAGGCCTTCGACCGTTTCCGGGTGGTGCCCCCGGCCACCGGCATCGTCCATCAGGTGAACCTGGAGTACCTCGCCAGGGTGCTGTGGGACGAAGAGGGCGTGGTGTTCCCCGACTCGCTGGTGGGAACCGACTCCCACACCACGATGATCAATGGTCTCGGGGTGCTCGGCTGGGGGGTGGGCGGCATCGAGGCCGAGGCGGCGATGGTGGGCCAGCCGATCGTGATGCTGCTGCCCGAGGTGGTGGGGTTCCGCATGTCGGGCCGGCTCCCCGAAGGCACCACCGCCACCGACCTGGTGCTGCGGGTGACCGAGATGCTGCGCGCCCACAGCGTGGTGGGCAAGTTCGTGGAGTTCTTCGGGCCCGGCCTCACCGGGATGCCGGTGGCCAACCGCGCCACCATCGCCAACATGGCCCCGGAGTACGGGGCCACTGTGGGCTTCTTCCCGGTCGACGAGGAAACCATCCGGTATCTGCGCCTCACCGGCCGTGACCCCGCCCTGGTGGAGGCGGTGGAGCACTACTACCGACTGCAGGGGATGTGGCGCGAGGAGTCGAGGCGCATCGCCTACTCCTCCACCCTGGAACTCGATCTGGGGACGATCGTTCCCGCCGTGGCGGGACCGCGCCGTCCCCAGGATCGCATCGACCTCGGCGACGTGCCCGAGAAGTGGCGGGCCGAGCTGGCCGATGTCCTTGCCGACCGCATCCCGATGGAGGAGGCGGTGCTGGAGGGGGAACGCCTCGATGTGCGGCTGCGCCACGGCGACGTGGTGATTGCCGCCATCACCTCGTGCACCAACACCTCCAATCCCTCGGTGATGGTCGGAGCCGGGCTGGTGGCCAAGAAGGCCCGGGAGCGCGGCCTGGAGCGCAAGCCGTGGGTCAAGACCTCGCTCGCACCAGGCTCCAAGGTGGTCACGGAGTACCTGGTGAAGGCCGGCCTCATGGACGACCTCGAGGCGCTCGGCTTTCATGTTGTCGGGTACGGGTGCACCACCTGCATCGGCAACTCGGGACCGCTCCCCGAGCCGATCAGCGCCGCCATCCAACAGCGGCACCTCGTGGTCGCTTCGGTGCTGTCGGGCAATCGCAACTTCGAGGGCCGCATCTCCCCCGAGGTACGGGCCAACTTCCTCGCCTCGCCGCCGCTGGTGGTGGCCTACGCCCTGGCGGGGTCGGTCGACATCGACCTCACCAGTGAGCCGATCGGCACCGATCGCGACGGCGAGCCGGTGTACCTGCGCGACATCTGGCCCACCGAGGACGAGATCGCCGCCCTGGTCGAGGCCACGGTGACCGACGCCGGATTCCGCGCCCAGTACGCCGACGTGTTCACCGGCGCCGACGAGTGGCGTGCCATCCAGGTGCCCGCCGGCGACCTCTACGAGTGGCTGGAGGCGAGCACCTACATCCAGGAACCGCCGTTCTTCGTCGATCTCTCCCCGCAGCCCGAGCCCATCACCCACATCCACGGCGCCCGGGCGCTGCTGCTGCTCGGCGACTCGGTCACCACCGATCACATCAGCCCCGCCGGCTCGATCTCCCCCGACACCCCGGCGGGCAAGTACCTGCTCGACATCGGTGTGAAGAAGGCCGACTTCAACTCCTACGGAGCGCGCCGCGGCAACGACCGGGTCATGACCCGGGGCACCTTTGCCAACGTGCGCATTCGCAATCAGATCGCCCCCGGGACCGAGGGCGGTTGGACCACCGATTTCACCGACGGCACCGTGAAGAGCGTGTACGACGCCGCCCAGTCGTACCGCGCCGCCGGCATCCCCCTCGTGGTGTTCGGCGGCAAGGACTACGGGATGGGTTCGTCGCGCGACTGGGCTGCCAAGGGAACCTTCCTGCTCGGAGTACGCGCCGTGATCGCCGAGTCCTTCGAACGGATCCACCGCTCCAATCTCGTGATGATGGGGGTGCTCCCCCTCACCTTCCTTCCCGGATACGACGCCGCCACATATGGACTGGACGGCACCGAGGTGTTCGCCATCGCGGTGGATGACGACCTCACCCCGCGCGCCTCGATCGCGGTGTCCGCCACTCGGAGCGACGGCTCGGTAGTCGAGATCGCCACCATCGCCGCGGTCGATACTCCGGTGGAGGTGGAGTACCTGCGCCACGGCGGGATCCTCCACATGGTGCTGCGCCGCATGGCCGCCGAGCACGGGCACGGCTAGAGCCGGCGCGGTGCCCCGCATCCATCTCCA
>CAYTTU010000103.1:0-9571 GCA_964440905.1 uncultured Acidimicrobiia bacterium
GGATCCTGAGAGCACTCGACGATCCGGGCCTCGTTGAACGTGACTCCGGGATACTGGTTGGTGACGACCGTGCCGTGATCGAGGTTTTCGAAGGTGATCGTGGTTGCCGCCACCGCTGGGGACGGGGCGACCAAGAGCAGCCCACAGCACCCCAGGGCGGTCAGGATGATCGCTACTCGACGGGCCACGAGTCCCCCTCGTGCAAAGCTCCCTGGCGACTCTACGCCCTGGGCCGCGGGCGGGTGCATTGGATCTTTTCTTTTCGCGGTCTACATCGGACCGCTGTACGCAACTGTGCCTAACTGTTATCAATCACCCATGACCGCTACGGTGCCCGGGAGACTCCGTCGAGATGCCCGTCCTCCCATCGAGATGGATGCCGCGCCAGCCCCGGGCACCGTGGCGGCCTACCGGCCCACCGTCGTGCCCCGACCCTGGGTGGAGGTGGGCTTTCGTCCCGCCCCCGCCAGTGGCGGGCACCACCCCACCGAGGCTGCGGTGCGACGGTTCTGGACGGCAGTGATCGGACCCGGTGCGGTCGCCGACCTGCTCCGACTGATCGCCGCGGCGCATAGCGGCCGCCGACTGCGCGAACCGATCCACCTCGGGGTGCTCGCCTCCGAGGGGCTGGCCCATCGCTTCGCGGGGCTGGTCCTGGTCTCACCTCTGGTTCCTCATCTCGACGCCGGGCGCCAGGGGCGCTTGCGGCCGGCACTGCGCGCCGAGTACCGGGCGCTGCTCGACGCCGAATAGGGCTCCGTACCATGTCGCAATGGCCACACTCGATGACGCCGTTGCGCTGCTCCGCGAGCGGGAGCGGCTGCTGGTGTTCACCGGGGCGGGGATCTCGACGGAGTCCGGGATCCCCGACTTCCGCGGACCCGACGGGGTGTGGACCAAGGTCGATCCGGACGAGTTCACCATCGACCGGTACTTGGCCGACCCGGAGGTGCGCCGCCGCGCCTGGCAGCGGCGGGTGGGATCCGCGCTGCGCCACCGCGGACCCAACCGGGGCCACCACGCGGTGACCCGGATGTGGGAGGCGGGCCTGCTCGTGGGTTGCGTCACCCAGAACGTCGACGGGCTGCACCAGCAGGCCGGGCTTCCGGAGACAGCCCTGGCCCAACTGCACGGAACCACTGCAACCGCGTCATGCATGTCGTGCCGGGTGTCGGTCGCCTCGGAGACCGTGTGGGGGCGACTCGAAGTCGGCGACGACGATCCGCGGTGTGAGGCCTGCGGGGGCATCCTCAAGACGGACGTGGTCTTCTTCGGCGAGCGCCTGCCGGGTCGGGAACTCGTCAAGGCCGAGGCGATGGCCGACGCCGCCGACTCCGTGCTGGCGGTGGGCACGACGCTGTCGGTGTACCCGGCGGCGGGGATACCGCTGATGGTCGCCGACCGCGGCAACCCCTTCGTGATCGTGAATCGCGGCCCTACCGAACAGGACACGGTCGCCGATGCGATCGTCGACGCCCCTGCCGGGGAAGCCCTGGAGGAGATCGCCCGCCGGCTCGGAGCCTGAGGGGGTGAGCGAGTCGGTCGCTACCTGAGAGCGCGAAATCCCCTAAACCGGTGACTAGTCATGCCGATGGCGGGGGAATGACCATTGCCACGGCCCTGGGGGACGCCAGGGGCCGGCTGCTTGCCGGCACGACCGCATTGGTGCTCGCCGTCGCCCTGATCCCGGTTCCCCCTGCCCGGGCGGGCTCCAGTTTCACCTTCTCCGGCGGCGGCTACGGACACTCGGTCGGGTTGAGCCAATTCGGTGCCTACGGCATGGCCCGTGAGGGATACACCTGGAACCAGATCCTGGGGCACTACTTCACCGGAACCACCGCGGGAGCAGTCGACCCCGCCCTGGCGACGCGGCCGCTGTGGGTCAACCTCCAGGTCGAGCAGGCCGCAGTGACCTTCGTGGTTCGCACCACCGGGACGTCGCCTGCGGCCCCGGTCACCTTCACCTCATCGGGCGGAACCCTCACCGCCTCATCGGGGCACACGGTCCGAATCATCCGCAGCGGATCCACCTGCACCATCGCCGCCCCTGCCGGCACCATCAGCGGCGGCTGCTCGATTGACGCCGAGTGGGACGGACGCAGCGGCAACCCGACCACGGCTCTGGTCATCAACGGGTGCTCTCTGACCAACTGGAACCTCACCACCGGGTCGCGCCAGCAGCCGTGCACCTACGCACGAGGGGCGATCCACCTTCGCCCGGACAACAACACCGCCACCCTCGCAGTGTCGCTCGAGATCGCGATGGAGGACTACGTGCTCGGGATCTCTGAGATGCCCTACTTCTGGGGCGACCAGGGGGGAGCAGCGGCGCTCGAGGCTCAGGCAGTGGCAGCGCGCTCCTATGCCTACTCCCGTCTGCTGGATCGAGGCACCCCCGAGTCGCGCCCGTGGTGCTGGTGCCAGGTCTACGACACCCCGGTGGATCAGAACTACGTCGGATGGGGCCACGGCACCCAGACCTGGATCGACGCGGTGCGGCACACCGCCGATCAGGTTCTGTACCACCCCGGGACTACTCGCAACGGGATTCAGGTGCCGGTGGCAACCTTCTACTCGTCCAGCACTTTCGGAGCCACCGAGAACTCCGAGGATGGGTTCACCGCCCGAGTCGCCTACCTGCGTTCGGTCGACGACCATTGGGCCGGGCTCAGCGGAGTCGGCAACGGCAACTACCGCTGGACCCGCACCTTCTCCGACACCCAGCTCGCCTCGATCCTGCCGGGGATGAGCTCGGTGACCGGTGCGGCGATAACCCGATGCTCGGTGTCGGGTGCCGCCCTCGAGATCACCTTCAGCGGCTCGGGCGGGCCCAAGGCGTTCCACGTCCGCCAGCTGCGCGGCCTCCTCGGCTTGCGCTCCCAACAGGTATACGCCATCAATGGTGCCGCTCCGTGCACTGCCAGCGCCCCGACGACGACCTCTACTACGACTACGACTACGACCACGACCACCACTCCGACTACGACTACGACCACCACTCCGACGGAAACCACCTCGACCACCACGGCACCAGATCCCACCACAACCACGGTTCCGAGTGGGACCACCACCACCACCACGATTGCCGGGCCGGAGACCACCACCACGACCGTCGCCGCCACCACGACGACGAGCACCCCGGTCATCATCACCACCACCACCACCACCACTCCGGTGGCGACCACGACTACCTCCACTCCGACCACTTCCACCACAACCACGACGCTGCCGACCACCGCGTGCGTGGCCTCGATCCCTACGATCGATGCACTCGCCGGAGCCGGAGTCACTCTGCGGCTGGGCAGCCGCGGACCGGCGGTGAGCCAACTGCAGAGGTTCCTAACGCTCCTCGGCCACTATGAGGGAGCCGCCGACGGTGTGTACGGCCGGCTCACGACGGCAGCGGTGCGTTCGTTCCAGGACTCGCGAGGTCTCGACGTCGACGGTGTGGTCGGGAGCCGCACCCGCAGCGAACTCGTCACCCTCCACGCCGCCGCCGAGCGCGGTCGCATCATCTCGGCGGATCCGGGACTGCTGCGCCGCGGTGCCTACGGAGAGGCGGTCGCAGCGTTGCAGTACCTGCTCGGCAGGCTGGGCTACTCCCCGGGGCCGATCGACGGCGCGTTCGGGAGCCGCACCGACGCGGCGGTGGCAGCATTCCAGCGCTCCCAGTCACTCACGGTCGACGGCATCGTTGGCAACCGCAGCAAGACGGCGCTGGTGGCAGCACTCGGCCTTGACGGACTGCTCAACTGCCGGTGAGCGCCAGCCGCTCGCACCGTGATCGCCGGGGTGAGGGAGACCGGGCGGGTGCCACTAGCCTGACCGGCCATCGGCCGATGACCACCGCCAATCACACCCGAAACCTGACGCGTGCCCTCAGCACCTCCGGAACCAGCACCATGGTGCTCGGGACGCTGGTGGCCGCCGTGGCCGCCTATGCATTCCAGTTGGTGGCGGGCCGCGCCCTGGGACCCGAACAGTTTGCTCCCATCACGGTGCTGTGGACCGTTCAGTTCCTCATCTTCACCACCGTATTCCTCCCGATCGAGCAGCTCACGATCCGGCGTCTTGCCGCCGACGACCCGCAACGTGCGCCGCGCACGCTCTTCATGGTGACTGTGGTGGCGGCGGTGGTGGTGGCCACCACATTTGGAGCCGTCACCCTGGATCGGTTGCTCGACGGGCGCCCGATGTACCTCGGGGTCATCGTGGTGCTCATTGCCGCGTACGGCGGCTTTGCCGTGGCCCGCGGCGCATTGGCGGGACGGCGTCGCTTCGACTCATACGGATGGGCGACCATGGCAGAGTCGGTGGTGCGGCTGGCCGTTGCCGCCGGTCTGATCGCACTCGGGGCCGGGGTCACCGGCGTCGCCTGGTCCCTGGTCCCCGGAGCGTTTGCGGTCTACCTGTGGCGACCCTTCCGCGGCACTGCGAAACCGGATGCCTCGTTGGCGGCGGAAGGATCGGGAGCGGCCCTGGCGACGTTCGTGGCAGCCAATGCCGCATCCCAGACGATCGTGGCCGCGGGTCCGCTCGTGGTCGGGGCTCTCGGCGGTGGAGCCAAGGAAGTCAGCGTGTTCTTCGAGACCTTTCTGCTGTTCCGCGCTCCGCTCAGCGTGGCCTACAGCCTCGTGGCCAGGGTCCTGCCTCCTTTCACCCGCCTGGTGGAAGCAGGGCGGAGCATCGAACTGCACCGCTGGGCCACCCGCCTCGGAATCGTCGCCGCAGGTCTCGCCGGCGCCGGGTTCCTGGTTGGCGACCTCATCGGACCACAACTCGTCGCGGTGTTTCTCGGCGAGGAGTACCGGCCGGACTCGCTACTGGCGGGTTACGCCATCTCCGGGGTCGTGGTGGCGACCACGGCGCTGTTCGTCCAGCAGATGCTGATCGCCCTCCACGCCACCGGGGCGATGGCGGCGGCTTGGTCGGGGGGACTGGTGGCGGCAGCGGTGACCATCGCGGTCGCACCCGGCTCGGCCTCCGACCGGGTCGGACTCGGTTTTCTCATCGGCGAAGCCGTGGCCCTGGCCCTGATAGTCGCCGCGGTGCGCCGATCGGCGCGCCACACCTAACGGGCGCCGAAGCCGGACAGAACGGTCCACACCGACCGTCCCAGGATCTCGAGGTCGAGCCAGGGCGACATGTGCTTCACGTAGAACAGGTCATAGGACAGCTTCTCAATGGTGTCGACCTCGTTGTCGGCGTAGCCGAAGTTGACCTGGGCCCACCCGGTGATTCCGGGCCGGACCAGGTGTCGGTGCGAATAGAACGGGATCGTCTCGGTGAAGCGGTCCGAGAAAGGACCTTGCTCGGGGCGGGGTCCCACCAGGCTCAAGTCGCCGAGCAGCACGTTCCACAGTTGGGGCAGCTCGTCGACTCGCACCCTACGCAACAGCCGCCCCACTCGGGTCAGCCGCTCGTCGTCGGGGGTGGCGAATCGGGCCACCGCCTGATCGGCGGCCGATCGCATGGTGCGAAACTTGTAGAGGGTGAACCGTCGGCCGTCGCGCCCGATACGCTCCTGGGCGAAGATCACCGGTCCCCGCGAGTCGAGGGCGATGCCGGCAGCGATCATGGCGCCCAGGACCAGAGCGGGCAACGCGAACACCAAGACGATGACGGTGTCGATCACCCGCTTGGTGCGAATGTACGCGCCCTTTCCGGCGAGCGGGACCGTCAGCTCCCAGCCCTCCATGAGGTGGACGATGGGGAGCCGCCCGGTGTGTTCCTCGTAGACCGAGATGAGCGATCGCATCGGGTACCCGGCGAGGGAACACGAGCTGACAAAGCGGGCCATTTCATCGCTGAGCACCGCCCGCAGGTCCACGGCGAGCACCGTCCCGGGCTGCAGCTGCTCTTCGGGAGCAGTCCCGGCGGGATCGAGCACCCCGAGGACGGCGACCGTCGGTGACACCACGAGGTCGTCGGCAAGGGTCTTCTCGTTGGTGATCACGACCATGCCTTCGACCCAGGGGCGACGGCGCAAAGCGAATCGCGTCACCAGGTTCAGCCCCAGCCACGAGACGGTCGTCACTAGTACGAAGGCGCGCGACCAGTACGTGCGGGCGAACACCAGCGTGATAGCGGTGACCCCGAGCATGATCCCCGCCATGGTCAGGGCCCGCCCGTAGGAAGGACGCCACAGACTGCCCGACATCGAGCGATATGCGATGAACAGTCCGATGCCGGCACCCGCTGCCAGGGCGCCGATCATCCCCCACGACTCCGGCCGAGCCACCCACGGCAACGGGTGGGAAAACACCAGCTCGGAGGTGACGACGAGAGCCACCGCCAACATGGCAGCGTCGAGACCGACGGCGAGCGGCAGGCGGCGCCTCATGAGACTCTGAGGCTACCCAACGGCCGGCGCCGGCAAACCCGACATACGGCGGGCAAGCTCCACCAGGGTGCGGACTCCGAAGCCGGTGCCACCCTTGGCCACGTAGTGCTCCGCCTCGGTCGACCGGGCCGGCCCGGCGATGTCTAGATGCGCCCACGGGATATCCCCAACGAACTCCTTCAAAAGCAAGGCAGCGCTGATCGCCCCGCCATACTTTGTACCCGTGTTCTTCATGTCGGCGATCTCGGAGTCGATGTTCTTTCGGTAGTCGCTGGGGAGCGGCATTCGCCACACCCTCTCCCCGGCGGCTTGCGCGGCAGCCGCCACGGTCTCCGTGGCCGCGTCGCTCCCGAACAGGCCGGCGATCTTCTCGCCGAGGGCCACCGAAATCGCCCCGGTGAGAGTGGCGAGATCCACGATCAGATCCGGCTTCATCTCAGCTGCAAGGGACAACCCATCGGCGAGGATAAGACGCCCCTCGGCATCAGTGTTGAGAACCTCGATCGTCTTGCCGTTGCGGGCGCGCAACACGTCTCCAGGACGGAGGGCGGCGCCACCGGGCATGTTCTCGGTCAGCGGGGTGATGCCGACCACCTTGATCGGAAGTTTCAGGGTGGCGATCGTCCGCATCGCGGCGAACACGGCGGCGGCACCAGACATGTCGGTCTTCATCGTCTCCATCGAATCGGGCGGCTTGAGCGACAGACCACCGGAGTCGAAGACGATTCCCTTGCCCACGACGGCGAGGAAAGCCGTGGCACCAGGAGGCTCGTAGCGGAGTTCGACCAGTCGGGGAGGGTTGGTGGCACCGAGTGACACCCCGTGGAGTCCACCGAGGCGCTCGGCGACGATCTGCTTCTCGTCGAGCACCTTGACCACCAATCCCACCTCGGCGGCGATCGCCACCGCACGGTCTGCGAGCACCGCGGGAGGCTTCCCCATCGCCGGCTCGTTGATCAGGTCTCGGGCGAGGTTCACTCCGTCGGCGATCACACCGCCGACCGCGGCGGCGGCGACCTCGTCATCCCCAGCGCCGACAAGGACCACGGAGCTCAGGGCCGATGGCTTCGGCTCGGTCTTGTGCTTGGTGTACGAGTAGGCACCGAGTTCGAAGCCGCAGCCCACGGCCTCGGCGGCACCGGGGACTGTCAGATGCAGGGTGGTGGCGACGGTGGCGCTCGTGTTGAGAGCCCGGGCGGCGGAGCCGGCGGCGCGGCGCAGCTGCTCATGGTCCGGGGCATCTCCCAGGCCGACCAGGGCGACCTTGCGATACGGGACCGCTTCCCCCCCGGGCACCACGGCGATTTGGCCCGCCTTGCCGGTGAATTCGGCGTCGTCGAGGTGAGCGGTGAGCCAGGGCATGCGATCCAGCAGTGAGGCACCGAAGTCGTCGAACCTGCGGCCCTCCCAAACCCCGACCACGACGGCATCGGCCGGGGCTGCGGATGCGTCCGCGGCACGAAACTCGATCATCGACCCTCCTCGGTTCGGCTCGGCAGCCACGCCGCCTCGGCGGAGCGCGCCAACATGTACAGATAATCGGCGAGGCGGTTCAGGTACGGGACGACCATCGAATCCGCCACCGCGGCACTCTGCAGATGGGTGACGGCGCGCCTCTCGGCCCGCCGCACCACAGTGCGGGCGACGTCGAGTGCGGCTGCGACCGGACTCCCCCCAGGAACGACGAACTCCGTCGGCATCCCTCGCTCCTCGACGATGGCGTCGATGGCGGCTTCGAGACGGACCACCATCTCACCGGTGACGAGGCTGGTGCCGGCTTGCAGCAGACCCCGTCTCTCCGGCGCCGTGGCCAGCTCTGCGGCGACGACGAAGAGATCGCGCTGCGCGGCGAGGATGGCATCCGCCATCGGCCCCGAGGCCAAGGCCCGGGCCGTCCCCAAGAAAGCAACCGCCTCGTCGACCGTCCCGTACGCCTCGGGTCCGCTGCCGTCCTTGGAGACTCTCCCGCCATGGAATAGGCCCGTCGAGCCGTCGTCACCGCGCCGGGTGTAGATCCTCACGACGCCGGAGTGTACGGCAGGAACATCAGGGGAGTTCTCCGGCGACCAGCACCCTGCCGAGCACCACGAGTCCGATGACGGTGAGAACTGCCAGGTAGGACAGGCCGGTCGCCGCCATCACCGCCGGATATCCCCGCTCCCCCAGGGCGGACCAGACGGCGGCCATGAGTCCCGCCGAGGTGACGGCCAGGACTACCCAACCCGTGACCACGATGGCGTCGGAACCTGCAACAGGGGCACCGTGGAGGGCGGCGGCAATGGGATCGGCCAGCGCACCGCCCAATCCGATCAGACAGAGGCGGCGGAGGGCAGACCGGGGCAGGCGGGGGTCTATCAGGTACCAGTGCCCCAGAAGCATTTCCCCGGTCACCCCTCCCAGAACCACGGCAGCGGTGAGGACGAGAAGAGGTGGCTCGTCGGCGGCAAATGCTGCCGCAAGCATCGCCACGCCCGCGGCGGCAGCAAGAGTCACCGCGGCACCGCGGCGGCGCCCCAGGACTGCGGCGGCCACCAACAACCCTCCTCCAACCCACGGCAACGGACTCGATCCGGCGAGGGCAGCCGGAACGGCCAGCATCACCGCCACACCGACCGACAGCCAAGTGAAACCGGCGCCGACGATCGACCAACTGGTGACCATTGCCGCCACCAGGGCGACGCCACCGGACCAAGCGGCGAGTACGGCAGCGGGTTCCACGGACGGCGATTGTACGGCGTGACGCTCAGCGCGCCTGGAGCCAGGCCAGGATACGAGCTGTCACCGCCTCGGCAGTGAACCCCAGTTCATCGGCGATGCGCTCCGCCGGAGCCGAAGCCCCAAAGTGGTCGATCCCGAGCGACAGTCCACCTGGACCGACCACCCGCTCCCAGCCAAAGGTTGAGCCTGCCTCCAGCGAGGCGATCGGCAAACCGGACCCGAGGACCGCCACCCGGTAGTCGTCGTCCTGCTCGAAGAACGCCTCCCAGCACGGGAGGGAAACCACCCGGAGCGACACACCGGAGGCGGCTACCAGGTCGGCGGCGGCGAGGGCTACTGCCACCTCCGACCCGGTGGCCACGAGCACGGCGTCGCCGCCAGGGCGCAGAACGTATCCTCCGCGCCGCACCAGACCCTCGACACCGCCGCGATCCAGTACGGGCACCGCCTGTCGGGTCAGCACCAGGCACGTCGGGCCGTCGCGCCGCTCGAGGGCAAGTTGCCACGCCT